>JAGREA010000365.1 GCA_020446745.1 Rhodobacterales bacterium
GCACCTCGTAGCGCACCGTGGCGGTATCCGTCGAACCGTCGTCCACCCGGTCCGCCCGCACGATCACCCGGCCCTTCCGGCCGTCCTCGTTGTTGGTGAACTTGATGGCGTTGCCCGCCAGGTTGAACAGGATCTGGCGCACCCGGCCGGCATCGGCCATCACCCGGTCGGGAATGGTCGGATCGACGAAGGTCAGCAGGTCCACGCCCCGCCGTTCGGCGTTGGTGGCCACGGTCTCGACCACCGATTCCACCGTGTCGCGGATGGACACTGGCACCTCCTCGATGTGCATCTTGCCGGCCTCGATCTTCGAGAAGTCCAGGATGTCGTCGATGATGCGCAGCAGCGAGAAGGCGGAATTGCGGATGGTGTTGGTCATGTCCCGCTGGTCTTCCGTCAGCTCCGTTTCCACCAGCAGGTCGATCATGCCCACCACGCCGTTCATGGGCGTGCGGATCTCGTGGCTCATGGTGGCCAGGAACGCCGACTTGGACTCGCTGGCCGCCTTGGCGGCGTCACGGGCGCGGATCAGGTCCTCCTGGGCGCGCTTGAAGTCGGTGATGTCGCGCACGATGCCGGTGAACAGCTTCTCGCCGTTCACCTCGGCCGCGCTGACGGCCAGGTCCATGGGGAATTCGGTGCCGTCCTTGCGCAGGCCCGAAACCTCGCGGCCGCGGCCGATGATCTTGGCCTCGCCGCCGCCCAGGTAGTTGCGCAGGTATCCATCGTGCCGGTCCCGGTCGGGGTTGGGCATCAGCATCTTGATGTTCCGGCCCAGGACGTCTTCCTCGGCGTAGCCGAAGATGCGCAGGGCCGAGGTGTTCAGGGACTGCACGATGCCCCGGGAATCGATGGTGATGATGCCATCGACGATGTTGTCCAGCACGCCCTTCAGGCGCTGCTCGCTGCGCTGCAGGGCCCATTCGGTGGTCTGGCGGTTGCCCAGTTCCTGTTCCAGGGCCTGGGTCTTGCCGTCGATCTCTTCCATCAGCGACCGGTCGCGCAGCACGAAGTCGCCGGCCAGCGGGCGGACCAGGCGGAACACGCCCAGGGTGCCCAGGGCCGTCAGGACCATCACCGCGATGGCGGCGATCAGCACCGCCCGCCAGACCGTGGCATAGGCCTCGGACTCGGGAATCTCGACCAGCACCATGCCCGGCCCGTCCCGCACCGGCGCGAAGGCGAACAGGCGGCCGTCCATGGCGGCCATGCCGGTGGTGCTCTGGCGGATGGCATCGGACAGGGTCCGGCCGATCTCTTCGGGCACCGGCGACACGTCGATTTCGACGGTCCCGTTCTCGCGGGTCACCGCCGACACGTGCGTCAGGCTGCCGCCCATGTCATAGACGAGGCCCACCTCCTGCGACGGGCCCAGCAGGGGCGCGCTCTTGTCGTTCAGGCCAAGGATCATGTCCTCCACCTGGAAAATCGTGATGTCGGTCCCCAGCCGCTCGCCCAGGCTGCTGACCAGGGGCGCCGAGACGACGATGTCCAGGTCGCCCTCGACATCGTCCAGGAACGCATGGCCGATCTTCGGCACCAGGGCCGTCTGGGCCCGGTCGGGCCAGGCGGCACGGGGGGTCTGCTCGCCCACAAAGGCCAGCACATTGCCGTCGCGATCCAGGCGGGTGATGCCTTCGATTTCGGGCAGGCCGCCCATGGCCTCGTTCAGGTTCTTGCTGGCCAGGGCCTGGTGGATGTCGGCGCCGATCCGGCCGTCGGCATAGTCCTGCAACAGCGACCGGGCCCGCGGCCGCGACGCGATCATCACCGCCGTGCCTTCCAGGCGGCGCATGTGCTCGTTGACCAGCTGCACCCGGCCCCGGGCGACCCGTTCCAGGTTCGCCTTGGCGTCGTCCTGCAGGCGGTAATAGAACGGCACGACGGCCGCCGCCGAGGCAAACAGCGCGACGAAGAACACGCCCAGCGAGGCCACCAAGATCATCCGGCGGCGGATATCCTGAATATTCGTTTTCAACAGCACCATGATCCCGTTCCTTCCGCCCTACTGCCGGGCCACGTAGGCCTCGACGTCCTGCATCAGGCCGTCCAGACGGGGCGCCGCGGCGCCGATACCTTCCCAGTCCCCGGCCTTGCCCGCGGCTTCAAGCTGCAGGCACAGGTCGGCCAGTTCGTTGGCCCCCACGGCGCGGGACGAGGACTTCAGCTTGTGGGCCGCCTGGGCCACGGAGATGGCCGAGGCACTGCGCACGCCTTCCTTCACCTCGCCGATGTAGCGCCACGAGGGTTCGACGAAATCGGCCAGCAGCTGGCGGCACATTTCCGGGTCGTCGCCCACCAGGGCAGTCAGCGCCTTGGGGTCGATGGGCGCCATGCCGGCGGCCACCGGTTCCGGCGCCGGAGCGGCGGCCGGGGCGGCACCGGCGGCCGGCATCCACTTGGCCAGCATGGTCTTCAGCTTGGCCAGTTCCACGGGCTTGGACAGGTAGTCGTCCATGCCGACGCTCAGGCAGCGGTCCGATTCCCCCTGCAGGGCGTTGGCGGTGATGGCGAGGATGGGAATGCGACCGTCCGTTTCCTCGGCCCGGATGGAGCGGGTCAGTTCGTAGCCGTCCATCTCGGGCATGTGGCAGTCGGTCAGCACCATGCCGAAGCGGCGCGAGCGCCAGGTTTCCAAAGCCTCCTGGCCGTCGTTGGCCACGAGCGCGGCATAGCCCAGCAGGTCCAGCTGGCGGGTGATGACCTTCTGGTTGATCTCGTTGTCCTCGGCCAGCAGGATCAACCGGCCCTGGGCTTCCGCCTCCTCCACCGTCGGCGCGGTCACACGTTCCATGGTCTCGGTCTCCTCCTGGTGCTGGATTTCGGGGCTGGCGCGCCCGGCGGCGATGGCCACGGCGCGGATGAAGCCCGATCGGGTCAGGGGCGTGGCGCCGAACACCACCGTGTCGTCGCCGTCGATCTGTTCGAACACCGAACGCCCGCGCTTCAACAGCACGTAGCGGGCCTCGGTGAAGCCGGGCCGATCGCGCAGGCCGTCGCGGATGTCGCGCTTGCCGTCCATGTCCCAGCCGGTGCCCAGGACGACGATGTCGAAGGGCGCCCCGGCCGCCGCGTCGGAAAGGGCCGAGAAGGCGGCCTCGTCCTCGGCGTCCACCACCTCGGCCCGCCAATGGGTCAGGTAGCGGTGCAGGAACGCGCGGCGGTTGTCGTCGGCCTCGGCCAGCAGGATGCGCAGGCCCGACAGGTCCTGCAGCACCGAAACGTCGCGCCCGGTGCGGGTGTCGTCGGCCGGCCGGTAGGTGACCTGGAAATGGAAGGTTGAGCCCTCGCCCTCCACGCTGTCGCAGCCGATCTCGCCGCCCATCATGGTGGCCAGGCGGCTGCAGATGGCCAGGCCCAGGCCCGTGCCGCCGAACCGGCGGGTGGTCGATTCCTCGGCCTGCGAGAACGCCTGGAACAGCCGCGCACGGCCCTCTTCCGATATGCCGATGCCGTTGTCCTGCACCTCGTAGCGCACCGTGGCGGTATCCGTCGAACCGTCGTCCACCCGGTCCGCCCGCACGATCACCCGGCCCTTCCGGCCGTCCTCGTTGTTGGTGAACTTGATGGCGTTGCCCGCCAGGTTGAA
>JAGREA010000045.1 GCA_020446745.1 Rhodobacterales bacterium
ACCGTGCCGGCGCCGCCCCTGGTCGAGGCCCCGGCCGCCGCGCCGCCGGCCCCGCCCACCCTGTCTTCGCCCAGCTTGGCCGTGCGCGCCCCGGTGGCGCCGCCGGCCCCCGCCGACAGCCTGATCGACATGTCCGCCGCGCCGGCCGTGGGATCGTCCGGCGACGGCATCCTGGTGCGGGCCACCAAGGACAGCTGGATCCAGGTGCGCGACGTGGCCGCCGACGCCCTGCTGGTGACCCAGCTTCTGCGGGCCGGCGACAGCTATGCGGTGCCCGACCGCAGCGGCCTGGTGCTGCTGACCGGCAACGCCGGCGCTCTGGAGATCCTGGTCAACGGCGAGTCCATGCCGCCCATCGGCGGCGAGGGCGACGTGCGCCGGGGCGTGGCCCTGAACGCCGACCGCCTGCGGGCCGGTACCGCCGTCATCGAATAGCCCACCCGCCCCAAAGGCCCCGAATGGCCCGAACAAGGCATCGGCGCGGCCCCGGTTGCGGGGCGCGCGCGGGGCGCCCCTGCCATTTCCGCCGTTGACCCCCGGGGGCGGGTACGGCAAATAACGGGGGCCCGGGCCCCGGGGCCGTTACGGGGTCTTCGACACAAGGCCAGACGCATGTCCCAATTCCCTTCTGCCGTGACGCGCCGCCGGTCGGTGGCGGTCGACGTGGCGGGCGTCGCCGTGGGCGGCGACGCGCCCATCGTCGTGCAGTCCATGACCAACACCGACACCGCCGACGTGCAGGCCACGGCCCGCCAGGCCGCCGACCTGGCCCGCGCCGGGTCGGAACTGGTGCGCATCACCGTGGACCGGGACGAGGCCGCCAAGGCCGTGCCCCACATCCGCGACGCCCTGGCCCGCATGGGCGTGACCGTGCCCCTGGTGGGCGACTTCCACTACATCGGCCACAAGCTGCTGACGGAAAACCCGGCCTGCGCCGAAGCCCTGGACAAGTACCGCATCAACCCCGGCAACGTGGGCTTCCGGGCCAAGCGCGACACCCAGTTCTCGACCATGATCGACACCGCCCTGAAATACGGCAAGCCGGTGCGCATCGGCGTCAACTGGGGCAGCCTGGACCAGGAACTGGTGGTCGCCCTGATGGACGAGAACGCCAGGCTGGACCAGCCGCTGGAGGCCGCCCAGGTGACCCGCGAGGCGCTGGTCGTCTCGGCCCTGCAAAGCGCCGAGCGGGCCCGCGAGCTGGGCCTGGGGGCGGACCGCATCATCCTGTCGTGCAAGGTCAGCGACGTGCAGGACCTGATCGCCGTCTACGGCGACCTGGCGCAACGCTGCGACTACGCCCTGCACCTGGGGCTGACGGAAGCGGGCATGGGCTCGAAGGGCATCGTCGCCTCCACCGCCGCCATGGGGGTGCTGCTGCAGCGGGGCGTGGGCGACACCATCCGCGTGTCGCTGACGCCGCAGCCCGGCGGCGACCGCACGGAAGAGGTCATCGTCGCCCAGCAGATCCTGCAGACCATGGGCCTGCGCGCCTTCACCCCCCTGGTCACCGCCTGCCCCGGCTGCGGGCGCACCACCAGCACCTATTTCCAGGAACTGGCCGGCACCATCCAGGACTACGTGCGGGCCCGCATGCCCGAATGGAAGAAGACCCACGAGGGGGTGGAGACCATGAACCTGGCGGTCATGGGCTGCATCGTCAACGGGCCCGGGGAAAGCAAGCACGCCAACATCGGCATCAGCCTGCCGGGCACCGGCGAGTCGCCGGCCGCCCCCGTGTTCATCGACGGCGAGAAGGCCGTCACCCTGCGCGGCGACACCATCGCCGCCGATTTCCAGAACCTGGTCGAGGACTACGTGGCCAAAACCTATCCCCGGCGGAGCGCCTGACCATGGCCGCCCTGTCCCCCGTCCGCGGCACCAAGGACCTGATCTTCGACGACGCCCGGCGCATGCGCCGGGTGGCCGACACCGGCCGCGCCGTGGCGGCGCTGTACGGCTATGACGAGATCGCCACGCCCGTCTTCGAGTTCACCAACGTGTTCGCCCGCACCCTGGGCGACACGTCGGACATCGTGACCAAGGAGATGTACACCTTCGAGGACAAGGGCGGCGACAGCCTGACCCTGCGGCCCGAGGGCACGGCCGGCATCGCCCGGGCCTTCATCTCCAACGGCCTGACCCAGGACCTGCCGCTGCGCGTCTTCTACCAGGGCCCCATGTTCCGCTACGAGCGGCCGCAGAAGGGCCGCATGCGCCAGTTCCACCAGATCGGCGTCGAGGTCCTGGGCATCGCCCAGCCCCAGGCGGACATCGAGGTGATCGCCCTGGGCGCCCAGATCCTGGCCGAGCTGGGCCTGGGCGACCGCGTGCAGCTGGAGATCAACACCCTGGGCGACACGGCCAGCCGCGCCGCCTACCGCGACACCCTGGTGGCCTACCTGTCGGGCCACAAGGACGGGCTGTCGGAAGACAGCCTGGCGCGCCTGGATCGCAACCCCATGCGCATCCTGGATTCCAAGGACGAGGGCGACAAGGCCGTGGTGGCCGGCGCGCCGGTGATGTCCGACAGCATGAACGACGAGTCCCGGGCCTTCTTCGATACCGTTCTGGAAGGGCTGACGGCCCTGGACATTCCGTTCGTGCTGAACCCCAAGCTGGTGCGCGGGCTGGACTACTACGGCCACACGGCCTTCGAGTTCACCACCACCGACCTGGGGGCCCAGGGCACGGTCATGGCCGGCGGCCGCTACGACGGCCTGATCAAGCAGATGGGCGGCCCGCCCACCCCCGGCGTGGGCTGGGCGGCGGGCATCGAGCGCCTGTCCATGATGGCCGGCGAGGGCACCCCCCTGCCGCGCCCCGTGGCCGTGATCCCCGTGGGGGCGGACAACCAGGCCCTGGGCCTGCGCCTCGCCCACGACCTGCGCCGCGCCGGCATCGCCGCCGACCTGGCCCATTCCGGCAACCTGGGCAAGCGCATGAAGCGGGCCAACAAGGTGGGGGCCCGGGCCGCTGTGATCATCGGCGACGACGAACGGGCCCGCGGCGTGGCCACCCTGCGCGACATGGACAGCGGCGAACAGTCGGACGTCCCCCTGGACGGGCTGGTCGAAACCCTGAAGGCGGCGCCATAATCCCCCCATGACCGACCGTTCCACCCTTGTCGACCAGGTCCTGGTCGTCGGCGCCAACCATCGCTCCAGCTCGCTGATGCTGCGCGACCGGCTGTTCGTCGAGGAACGGGCCCTGCCGGCGGTGCTGGGGCGCCTGCGCGACGCCGGGGTGCACCAGGCCGTGGTGCTGTCCACCTGCGACCGGGTGGAGGTCCAGGCCGTGGACGACCACCCCGAGGAGGCCATGGCCCGCATCACCGGGGTGCTGGCCAACCACGCGGAGATCGCCCCCAACGACATGGCCGGGCAGGTCTACACCATGACGGGGCGCGAGGCCGTGCGGCACATCTTCGCCGTCGCCGGGTCGCTGGACAGCCTGGTCATCGGCGAGCCCCAGGTGCTGGGCCAGGTGAAGGCCAGCCACCGCCAGTCCACCGAGGCCGGGCTGACCGGCACGGGGCTGGAGGCGGTGCTGCAGGCCGCCTACGGCACGGCCAAGCGGGTGCGCACGGAAACGGCGGTGGGCGAGCGGCCGGTGTCCATCGCCTCGTCGGCGGTGGAGATCGCGCGCGGCCTGCACGGCGACCTGTCGGACTGCGTGGGCCTGCTGATCGGCGCCGGCGACATGGGCGAGCTGGTGGCCGAGGACCTGATCAAGGCCGGCCTGGGCACCCTGCGCGTCACCCATCCGTCGGACAGCCGGGCCGACGGCCTGGCCCGGCGCCTGGCCTGCCACGTGGCCGGGTTCGACGACCTGCCGGCCCTGCTGGCGGAATCGGATATCGTGCTCACCTCCATGGGCGCCCGGCGCCACGTGGTGACGGCCGACATGGTGCAGGCGGCCCTGGCGGCGCGGCGCCACCGCCCCGTGTTCCTGGTCGACACCGGCATCCCCGGCGACGTGGACCCGGCCGTGGAGCGCATCGACGACGCCTTTCTGTATGACCTGAACGACCTGGAAAAGGTGGCCATGGAGGGCCGGGCCTCGCGCGAGGCGGAATCCGGCGCCGCCTGGCGCATCCTGGACCAGGAGGTGGACCGCTTCCTGCGCGGGCAGACGGAACGGGCCGCCGTGCCGGCCCTGAGCCGCCTGAAGTCGTTCTTCGAGGCGGCCCGCACCCAGGCCCTGGCCGATGCCGGCGACGACGCGGAAAAGGCCACCCACCTGCTGGTCAACCGGCTGCTGCACGCGCCCTTCGAATCCCTGCGCCGCACGGCCGCCGGGGACCGGGGGGACGACCTGGACGAGGCCGAACGCCTGCTGGAACAGCTGTACGACCTGGACGGCACCCAGAAGCCGAAAGACGGGGACTGACCGGTGGCCCTGGACGAGAAACTGGACGCCGTGGTCAACCGCCATGCCGAACTGGCGGCCCTGCTGTCGGCTGAAACGCCCCCGACGCCCGACGCCTTTGCCCGCATGTCGCGGGAATATGCCGAGCTGTCGGGGGTGGTGACGGGCATCGAGGACCTGCGCCGGGCCCAGGAGGAACTGGCCGACGCCGAGGCCCTGGCCGCCGACGCCGGCGGCGACGCCGAGATGCGCGCCCTGGCCGAGGAGGAATGCCGGGCCCTGCGGGAACGCCTGCCGGACCTGGAACGCCAGGTGCAGCTTTCCCTGCTGCCCAAGGACGCGGCCGACGGCCGGAACGCCATCCTGGAGGTGCGGGCCGGCACCGGCGGCGACGAGGCCGCCCTGTTCGCCGCCGACCTGTTCCGCATGTACCAGCGCTATGCCGAAACCCACGGCTGGCGGTTCGAGATCCTGGACGCCAGCGAAACGGGCATCGGCGGCTACAAGGAGGCCACGGCCACCATTTCCGGGCGCGACGTGTTCGCCCGCCTGAAATACGAATCGGGCGTGCACCGGGTGCAGCGGGTGCCGGTCACGGAATCGGGCGGGCGCATCCACACCTCGGCCGCCACCGTGGCGGTGCTGCCGGAAGCCGAGGAGGTGGACGTGGAGGTGGACGACAAGGACCTGCGCATCGACACCTACCGTTCCCAGGGCGCCGGCGGCCAGCACGTGAACACCACCGACAGCGCCGTGCGCATCACCCACCTGCCCACCGGCATCGTGGCGGCCTGCCAGGACGAGAAGTCGCAGCACAAGAACAAGGCCAAGGCCATGAAGATGCTGTGGGCCAAGCTGTACGACGCCGAACGCCAGCGCCTGGACGACGAACGGGCCGCCAACCGCAAGGGGCAGGTGGGCTCGGGCGACCGGTCGGAACGCATCCGCACCTACAACTTCCCCCAGGGGCGGGTGACCGACCACCGCATCGGCCTGACGCTGCACAAGCTGGACCGGGTGATGGAAGGGGACCTGGACGAGGTCATCGACGCCCTGATCACCGAGGACCAGGCGGCCCGCCTGGCCGAACTGTCCTGAACACGCCGTTCGACGCCGCCGGCACCGTGACCGCCGTGCTGGCCCGCCTGACCCGGGCCCTGGAGGCCGTGGGCATCGACAGCCCGCGCCTGGACGCCCGCCTGCTGCTGGAAGCCGCCACGGGCCTGGACCGTTCGGCCCAGACGGCCCACGGCGAGCGGGTGCTGACCGGCGACGAGGCCGATGCCCTGGCCGCCCTGGCGGCGCGGCGCCTGGACCGGCGCCCCCTGGCCCAGGTGCTGGGCCACCGGGGCTTCTGGAGCCTGGACCTGGCCGTGACCGCCGACGTGCTGACGC
>JAGREA010000366.1 GCA_020446745.1 Rhodobacterales bacterium
GGGGCGTGCGGGCCATCGAGGCGGCCCTGCGCCATCGCGCCGGCGGGCGGCCCCTACGCTACTGGATGCCCGATCCGAGCGGGCTGGTGGAACGCCAAGGCAGCGAGGCGCTCGCAGCCCCCGAACGGCTGAAGGCCATGATGGCCGAGGGGTGCCTGCTGGCCGATATCGGCACGGTCCAGAACCTGCTCTCGGCGACCGCGGCCTTTCATGGTTTCGACAAGGTCGCGGACCTGATTGAGCACGCCTATGCCACGCATGGGGATCGCACCGGTTCCGAGATGCAGCTTGCCTACAGCCACCTGCACCAGAGCATTGTCCTGGCCCACGCCCGGGGCGCGCGCAGCTTCACGGAAGAACTGGCCGACGAACGGCAAGGCCAGAAGGCAGCCCCCAGGCCGGAACCAGGCCCCAAGCCCGCCAAGGCGGCCCCGGCCAAGGAGCGGCAGGAGCCGGACGGCACCCTCGTCCAGCAGGACCTGGCGGAGACCCACTACGAAACCCCGAAAGCCGCCGCCGAGGGCACGGGCGAGCACATGGAGGAAAAGGACGACAACCTGCACTACGCCGAGGTGAGCCTGCGCGTTTCCCCCCTGCCGACCGGCCGGGGGCTGCGCATCGTCGACCGGACCAAGCCGGACGGCCGGATCAAGAGCCTGCGGGAGGTTCCCGCCAAGGGCGCCGAGAGTTCGGCCAAGTACGGGGTGAACTGGTCCTTCCCCGTCTCCGATGCCCTGGTGGAGATCCTGAAGGTGAAATTCGAGAAGGGTTCGGAAGGTTTCGGCGCCTACCACACGGCCGCCTTCAACGCCTTCCAGCAGGCCATCAAGGCCACCGGGGTGCGTTTCATGGAACCCGTGGGCCAAGTGCGGATCCACCTTCAGGATCCGACCGAGGGGAACATCGGCGGCGCCCAGGTTGTCATCGGCAAGGTGCGCGGTGCCACCGACGTGCGGGAAGACCGCGACGACGGCTGGACCCTGACCTGCGTGGCGCCGCTGGCGGAACGGAAGCGGATCGATGGCGGACTTGAACACCTGAAGCTGGACCCGTCGCGCTGCCTGTTCGAGATGACGCCCTGCGGCCACGCCCCGTTGCCGCAAGACCTGGAGGCGGCGGTGCTGTCGGCCGAGCGCGAGCGGGTCATCGCCGCGGCCCAGAAGAAATAGGCGCGGCGCCCTTTCCGGCGCCGCGCCCTGTCAAGGGGTCCCGCCCCCGCCCTACACGTCCAGCGGCACGATGCCCCAGATCTCGTCGGCGTAGTTGCGGATGGTGCGGTCGGACGAGAACTTGCCCACCCGGGCCACGTTCAGGATGGCCCGGCGGGTCCAGTCCTTGGGATCGGCGTGGACCTTGTCCACCTCGTCCTGGCACTTCACGTAGGCGGCGTAGTCGGCCAGCAGCAGGTAGTGGTCGCCGTGGCGCAGCAGGGCGTCCACCACGGGCCGGTGACGGTCCGGGTCGGTGGGCGAGAAGAAGCCGCCGCTGATCATGTCCAGCACCCGCTTCAGGTCCTTGTTGGCGGTGTACCAGGCCATGGGGTCGTAGCCCTCGGTCCGGATGCGCCGGGCGCCCTCGGCATCCAGGCCGAAGATGAAGATGTTGTCCTCTCCCACCTCCTCCAGGATCTCGATGTTGGCGCCGTCCAGGGTGCCGATGGTCAGGGCGCCGTTCAGGGCCAGCTTCATGTTGCCGGTGCCCGAAGCCTCGGTGCCGGCGGTGGAGATCTGCTCCGACAGGTCGCTGCCGGGGATGATCACCTCGGCCGCGCTGACGTTGTAGTTGGGCACGAACACCAGGTGCAGGCGGTCACCCACCAGGGGATCGTTGTTCACCGTGTCGGCCACGTCGTTGATCAGGTGGACGATGCGCTTGGCCATGTCGTACCCCGGCGCCGCCTTGCCGGCGATCACCACCGTGCGGGCGGTGTGGTCGACCTTGGGGTTGTCGCGCAGGCGGTTGTAGCGGGTGATGACGTTCAGCAGGTTCAGGAGCTGGCGCTTGTATTCGTGGATGCGCTTCACCTGGCTGTCCACCATGGCCGACGGGTCCACGGTCACCCCCGTGCGGTCGGCGATCAGGCGCGCCAGGCGCTCGCGGTTTTCGGCCTTGATGGCCTGGAAGCTTTCGCGGAACGCGGCGTCTTCGGCCAGGGGTTCCAGGTCCCGCAGGCGGTCCAGGTCCTTCTGCCAGCCGTCGCCGATGGCTTCGGTCACCAATTTGGTCAGGCCCGGGTTGGCCTGGACGATCCAGCGCCGCGGCGTGATGCCGTTGGTCATGTTGACGAAGCGGTCGGGCATCATGCCGTCGAAGTCGGCGAACAGGGTCGAGCGCAGCAGGCGGGTGTGCAACTCGGCCACGCCGTTCACCTTGTGGCTGCCGACGATGGCCAGATAGGCCATGCGCACGGCGCGCCGGTCCTCGTCCACCAGCGACATGCGGCGCAGCGCCCCGGGATCACCGGGGAAGGCGTGGCGCACCTGCCGCAGGAACTGGTCGTTGATCCAGTAGATCAGCTCCAGGTGCCGGGGCAACACGGCCTCCAGCATGCCGATGGACCAGATTTCCAGGGCTTCCGGCAGCAGGGTGTGGTTGGTGTACGAGAAGGTGCGCGCGCAGATGTCCCAGGCGTCCTTCAGCGAATATTCGTACACGTCCACCAGCAGGCGAAGCAGTTCGGGCACGGCCAGGGCCGGGTGGGTGTCGTTCAGCTGGATGGCCACCTTCTCCGGCAGGTCGTCCAGGCTTTTGTTCTTGCGGTGGTAGCGGTGCAGGATGTCCTGGATCGAGGCACTGACGAAGAAATATTCCTGCTTCAACCGCAGTTCCTGGCCGAAGGCCGTGCTGTCGTTGGGATACAGCACCTTGGACAGGGTTTCGGACTGGGTCTTGTTGCGCACCGCGTCCACATAGTTGCCTTCGTTGAACCGGCGCAGGTTGAAGCCCTCGCCGGACCGGGCCGACCACAGGCGCAGGTTGGTCACCGTGGGCGTGCGGTAGCCGGACACCGGCAGGTCGAAGGCCAGGGCCAGCACCTCGTCGGCGTCGGCCCAGCGGCGCACCTTCTTGCCCTGAACATTGGCGTATTCCACCATGCGGCCGCCGAAGCGCACCTGGTAGGTCACGTCGGGGCGTTCGAATTCCCACGGGTTGCCGTGGCGCAGCCAGGTTTCCGGCTCCTCCACCTGGCGGCCGTGGTCGATGCGCTGGGTGAACATGCCGTAGTCGTAGCGGATGCCGTAGCCCAGCCCCGGCAGGGCCAGGGTGGCCAGGCTGTCCAGGAAGCAGGCGGCCAGGCGGCCCAGGCCGCCGTTGCCCAGGGCGGCGTCGGGCTCGCAGGTCTCGATCACGTCATAGTCCTGGCCCAGGTCGGTCATCACCTGGCGCACGGTGTCCATCATGCCCAGGTCGATGAGCTGCTTGGTCAGGCTGCGCCCGATCAGATACTCCATGGACAGGTAGTAGACCCGCTTGGCGTTGCTTTCGTGCAGCCGCCGGCCGGACCGGATATAGCGTTCGCTCAGCACGCCCCGTACCAGGTAGGCCAGGGCGTAGAACCAGTCGCGACGGGTGGCGTAGTCCGGGTCCCGGCCCACGTTGTGGATCATGTAATGCACCAGGGCCTTGCGCATGGCCTCGGCGTCGCTCAGGTCGGGCAGCAGGTCATCCCTCTGCACGGTGGTGTCTTGCGTGTCCATGGCCGTTCCGGTGTCCCCTCCTGTGAAGCGGTCGTGCCGGCCCGGGCCGCGGACGCGGCCCACGCCGTCAGGTCAGCGTGTCGTAAAGATCCAGGTACCTGACCGCGGCTCGGTCCCACCCGAAGTCCTGGTTCATGGCACGCCGAATCGCAGCTTGCCAGTCCTTTTCCCGCAGGTACAGGTCCATGGCGCGCCGCAGGGTGGCCAGCAGCATTTCGGCGGTGGGCTGTTCGAACAGGAAGCCGGTGCCCCGCTTGGGCTCTTCCGAGATGTCCACCACCGTGTCGGCCAGGCCGCCGGTGCGCCGCACCACCGGCAGGGTACCATAGCGCAGCGCGTAAATCTGGGTCAGCCCACAGGGTTCGAACCGCGACGGCACGGCCAGGATGTCGCACCCGGCCAGCACCCGGTGGGCCAGTTCCTCGTCATAACCGATGTAGGCCGCCACGCGGCCGGGCCGCACCTTGGTGGCCTGGGCATAGGCCTGCTCCAGGGCCGGGTCGCCGGTGCCCACCACCACCAGCTGGGCGCCCTCGGGCTGCACGGCCTCGATCACGTCCAGCACCAGGTCCAGGCCCTTCTGTTCGGAGAACCGGCTGACCACGCCGATGAGCGGCGCCCGGGGGTCCTCCTCCAGGCCCATCTCCTTCTGCAGAGCGGCCTTGCAGGCGGCCTTGCCGTCCAGCTTGCGGGCCGAGAAGTGACCCGGCAGGATCGGGTCGGTGGCCGGGTTCCACAGGTCGTAGTCGGCCCCGTTCAGGATGCCCGTCAGGTCCGTGGCCCGTTCCCGCAGCACCCCGTGCAGGCCGCCGCCGAAGGCCTCGGTCTGGATCTCGCGGGCGTAGGTGGGACTCACGGTGGTCAAGCGGTCGGCGTACTGCAGGCCGGCCTTCATGTACGACACCATGCCGTGGTACTCGACCCCATCGACGGCGAAGTTCTCGGCCCCCAGGCCCACGGCCGGCACCACGCTGGCGTCGAACAGGCCCTGGAACTGCAGGTTGTGGATGGTGAACACCGTGGACGGCCGCTGGCCCATCCATTGGTTCAGGTAGATGGGCACCAGGCCGGCCTGCCAATCGTTGGCGTGCACGATGTCGGGCCGCCAGCCGATCAGCGCCCCGCCGATGGCCAGGATGGTCGCCACCCGGGACAGCATGGCGAATCGCATGTGGTTGTCGGGCCAGTCGCGGCCATTGGTGTCCATGTAGGGCCCGCCGGGGCGGTCGTAGAGGGCCGGGCAGTCGATCAACCACACGGGCAGGCCGCTGTCGGGCATCTTGGCCGGAATCAGGCGGGTTTCGCCCACGCCCATGGGATCACCCAGGTCGATGGCGGGGCGGCGCTTGGCCGCCGCGTCCAGGGCGGCCGGGTATCCGGGCACCAGAAGGCGGGCATCCACGCCGGTGCGCGCCAGGGCGGCCGGCAGGGCGCCGGCCACATCAGCCAGGCCGCCCGTCTTGATCAACGGGTAGGCTTCCGAGGAAACAAATAGAAGATTCACGGCTTCACCCTGTGAGAGGTTCTTTTTTCAAACAAAAAGCAACAGATTGGTGATATCGTCAACACCCCGGTTAGGGAGGCCGTTCGCGCGATCCACCCCCGCGGCCCGCAGCATGTCCATTACCCCATCCGTCCATCGCCCTTCATAGCCGAAGAGTCGCGCCATGATTGATGTTCATTCAGCCACCATCGACCTGAACACCGCCCTGAAACACACCGTCGCTCTGGTCCTTGCGGGTGGCCGCGGGAGCCGCCTGATGAACCTGACCGACAGCCAGGCCAAGCCGGCTGTCCCGTTCGCCGGCAAGTTCCGAATCATCGACTTTCCCCTGTCCAACTGCGTCAACTCGGGTATCCGCCGGGTCGCGGTGCCGACCCAGTACAAGGCCCACACCCTGATCCAGCACGTGCAGCGCGGCTGGGGATTCCTGCGCGCCGAGCTGGGCGAGTTCATCGAGGTGTGGCCGGCCCAGCAGCAGACCCGCGAGGAATCGTGGTACCGGGGCACGGCCGATGCGGTGTACCAGAATGCCGACCTGATTCGCGACCAGAAACCCCAGTATGTGCTGATTCTGGCCGGCGACCACGTGTACAAGCAGGACTATTCCAAGATGCTGGCCCAGCACATCGAACGCGGCGCCGACGTGACCGTGGCCTGCGTGGAAGTGCCGCGCATGGAGGCCACCGCCTTCGGCGTCGTGGCCGTGGACACCCAGGACCAGATCATTGGATTCGTTGAAAAACCCGCCGACCCGCCGGGGATTCCCGATACCCCCGACAAGGCCTTCGCCAGCATGGGCATCTACATCTTCAACGCCGACGTGCTGCTGGACCAGTTGGAGCGCGACGCCGGCACGGAAGGCTCGTCGCGCGACTTCGGCAAGGACCTGATCCCTCACCTGGTGGAAGACGACGCCCGCCTGTTCGCCCATCGGTTCCAGGACAGCTGCGTGATGCGCAAGACCGACATCGAACCCTACTGGCGCGACGTGGGCACCGTGGACGCCTACTGGGCCGCCAGCGTGGACCTGACCTCGGTGACGCCGGCCCTGGACCTGTACGACTACGACTGGCCCATCTGGACCTACCAGGAGCAGCGGCCGCCGGCCAAGTTCGTGTTCGACGACAACGAACGGCGCGGCGTGGCCGTGGATTCCCTGGTGTCGGGCGGCTGCGTCATCTCGGGCGGCACGGTGCGCCGGTCGCTGCTGTACAGCAACGTGCGCGTGAATTCCTACTGCCTGGTCGAGGATTCGGTGATCCTGCCGAACACGGACATCGGCCGCAACGCGGTGCTGAAGAAGGCCCTGGTGGACCGGGACTGCATGATCCCCGAGGGGCTTGAGGTGGGCATGGACGCCAAGGCCGACGCCAAGCGCTTCCTGCGCACGGAAGGCGGCGTGACCCTGGTCACGGCCGAGATGCTGGCGAAGCTGTAGGACACGGTGGCGCGGGTCGCCCTGGCGGCCCGCCGGACGGCGCCTCCGAACCCGGCGCGCGATCACTTCGACGGCGGCTGGTTGCCACCGGCCGCCGGCATGAAATCCTGAATTTCCCGCATTTCCTCGTCGGTGGCGATCTGCGAGGCGTCGTTGGGCGCCAGCAGGGAAACGACCATGCCGATGAACAGCCATCCCACGGCGGACATGACGACCAGAAACGCGATGGCGCTGCGTCCCGACAAACGCTTCTCATCGCGACCGTTGCTCATGAGCAACTCCCCCTGGATGCCCGAACCTTTACGGTCCGCCTTTCCGTGTAGGCGACTCCCCAGTGGAAGCTTTGCAGAAACCCCCGTCCTGGATCAAGGGGCACGGAGACCCAAGACCGGAAATAGGATTGATTGCACCCGGGAACGCCCGCGCACCCTGTGTACATTGTTTGTCAGCACCTTCCGCTCCCCGTGTCCCGGCACGTCTGGCGACCGGGTACCGGAGACGATTTCATCCCTCGGTTCTGGACAAGCAATATCCACACCAAGTTCAAAAAAGGCCGGGATTGTAAGTGGATGGCCAAACGACCCGTTAACGGCCGAAATAAAAGTGTAAAGAATACCGACAGTTCATGCCCGTCATTTGTCCAGGTATGACGGCATCGAGGCACCGGCCGTCGCGGGGGCGACGGCGGAACGGCCTTCAGGCAACGCCCAGTTTCTCGAGCAGCGATCGCATGCCACTGGGTCGCGGGGGCGGTTCAACGAATCGGCGAATGATCGATTCGATGGTCTCGCCATCCACCTGGATCTCGCCGTTCTGTTCCCGGTCGTAGAGCTCCTTACCCAGGGTCAGGAGCGCGGTCCTGACTCCCGGCTTGTCGAACAGGCCGTGGGCCCGTTCCTCCAACTGGAAATACAGATCCTCGGGGTCCTCCTGCCCGCCGATGGCGGCCAGGATGCGGGTCAACTCGTCGATGCGCGACACGTCGCCGGAACAGCAGACCGACCCGACGCACACGGCCTCCTCGGCCAGGCGGCCGCCGAACAGTTCCAGGATCCGGTCTTCCAGCACGTGGCAGAACGACCGCCAGTTGCCGCTGGAAAACACCTTGTCCGTTTCCGTCACCGGCGGGCGGGGCAGCATGCGCACGTGCTGGATCTTCTTGCCCAGCATGAAGGCGATGACCGCCTGCCCGGCCTGATAGACCGACAGACGGAACACCCCGTCGCTCAGCAGGTCCTCGTCGACCTGGGGGGCCCCGGTAACCGCACCGGCATTCGTTCCGGTATCCGATTCGGCGGGTTCTTCCAAACTGACCATCGCATTACCCCTGGCATCTCGGCCGTCGCGCGGCCGGGCTCTTGTTGTTGGTTGGGTGACCGCAAGATGACGGACCGGATGCCACCTAGTCAATCCGCCCGAATGGGCAGGTCGGCCATGCGCGACGCACATTGCCCCCGGGGACATGCCCGTTTCCGGTTCACGCCCCCCAGCGCCAGAAGCCGTGCCCTTCGCGCCGGTGCCACTTGGACAGCACCATCTTGTGGACCTCGGACGCGCCGTCCACCAGGCGCGCCTGGCGGGCGTAGCGGTACATCCATTCCAGCAGGGTGTCGCGGGAATAGCCCTTGGCGCCGCACAGCTGGATGGCCGTGTCGATGGCCTTGTACAGGGCGTCGGCCACCTGCACCTTGGCCATGGAGACCTCCTTGCGGGCGAAATCCCCCTGGTCCAGCATCCAGGCGGCGTGCATGGTCAGTAGGCGACCCACCTGGATGGCCATGGCGGCCTCGCCGACCATCCACTGCACGCCCTCGTGCTCGACCAGCTTCATGCCGAAGCTCTGCCGTTCCTCGATGTAGGCGCCGGAGATTTCCAGGGCCCGCTTGGCCAGGCCCAGCCAGCGCATGCAGTGGGTCAGGCGCGCCGGGCCCAGGCGGATCTGCGTCACCTTCAGGCCGTCGCCCACCTCCAGCAGGCGCTGGCTGTCGGGGATCTCCAGGCCCTCGTAGACCACCTCGCAATGGCCGCCGTGCTCCTCGGGGCCCATGATGGGGATGCGCCGCTCGATGTGCCAGCCCGGGTCGTCGGCGTGGTGCAGGAAGGCCGTCAGGCCCTTGCGCGGGTCGTCCGAGGTCTTGGCCACCAGGATGTAGTGCTTGGCCCCCTCGGCCCCGGTGATGAAATGCTTGCGGCCGCGCACCACCCAGGTGTCGCCCCGGCGCTCGGCCGTGGTCAGCATCATGGCCGGGTCCGACCCGCCGCCCGGGTGGGGCTCGGTCATGGCGAAGGCCGACCGCACCTTGCCGTCGACGATGGGCTGCAGCCAGCGGGCCTTGGATTCCTCGTCGGGCAGCACCTTTTCCAGCACCATCATGTTGCCGTCGTCGGGCGCCGCGCCGTTGAACACCAGGGGCCCGAAGGGGCTGCGTGCCGCCTCCTCGTACAGGGCCGCCATGCCCACGTGGCCCATTTCCTGCCCGCCCCGGGCCCGGGGCATCTGGAAGCACCACAGGTTCTCGGCTTTGGCCCGGGCCCGCAGGTCGTTCAGCACGTCCTCGCGGATCATCTCGTGCTCGTCCAGGTTGGCCCGGTCGGCCTCGGCGGGCATCACGTGGGTTTCCACGAAGGCGGCCACGCGACGCCGGGTGTCCTCGATCTGGGGCGACAGGGTGAAGTCCATGGCGGGGGTCCTTCCGTTCGTGGCGGCGTCACTTGGACGTCAGGGTCATCTCGGTGCCGGTCTCGCCGGCCTGCAGGCGGGCCAGGTGCAGGGCCGCCAGGGGATCGTCGGGGTGGTCGCGGACCAGGGCCTGGAACAGCGCCAGCGCCCCCTCCCCGCCCCCGTCCAGGGCCGCGTAGGCGGCCGCGTAGGCCGCCACGGGCGCGCTGCCGGGGGTGGCGGCCTCCAGGGGTTCCAGCACTCCCACGGTCTCGGTCTTGCCCTTCAGGCGGATCTCGCCCACGGGGCGGAAGGCGTGCGCCCCGTCACACAGGTCGGCGGTGGTGCGCGACACGGCCACCCGGGTGCCGAAGCTCTTGTTGGCCCCTTCCAGGCGCGCCGCCGTGTTCACCGTGTCGCCGAAGGCCGTATAGTCGAAGAAGGCCGAACCGCCGAAGTTGCCCACCGTGGCCGGGCCCGTGTTCACGCCGATGCGGGTCTTGCCCAGGGTGATGCCCTCGTCGGCCTTGCGGGCCTCGTAGCCCCGGGCGAAGGCGTTCATGGCCAGGGCGCAGGCCACGGCGTTGGCGGCGTGGGACGGGTCGTCGTCGGGGGCGCCGAACATGGCCACCACGGCGTCGCCGATGATCTTGTCGACGGTGCCGTTGTGGTCGCGCACCAGGGCCACCATGTGGTCCAGGTAGTCGTTCAGCAGCGGCACCAGAACCTCGGGCGGCGTCGCTTCGCTGAGCGTCGTGAAGTTGGCCAGGTCGCTGAACAGATAGGTGACCACCCTTCGCTCGCCGCCCAGGGCCAGGCGTTCCGGGTGACGTTCCAGGTTGGCGACGATCTGCGGCGATACGTACTTGGAAAAGGCGTCACGGATGAACCGCCGCTGGGCCCGCACCCGGCGCCCGATCACCGCGCCGCCGCCGCCCAGGCCGCCCAGGAAGGCCAGGGTCGTGGCGCCCAGGGGCGGCACCGGCACGCCACCGGGCAGCAGGAACACCCCCACCCACACCACGACCAGGATGCCCAGTCCCGCCGCCACCCGCCATGCCAGGGCCAGCGGCAGGGCCGCCAGTCCCACCCCCAGGGCGGCGGCGACCAGCAGCATCACCACGCGGATGTAGGCTCCCGACCCGGCCGCCGTCTGACCGTCCAGGTACTGGGCCAGCACATGGGCGTGGATCTCGACCCCCGGCATCTTGCCGGCCCCGGGCAGGCTGGAAAAGGGCGTCGGGTGGCGGTCGGTGCCGGCGGCGGTGGCGCCGATCAGAACGATCTTGCCGGCCAGCCAGGACTCCGGCAGCAACGGCACGGCCTGCAGGGGGAACACGCGGAACGGCCCGGCGGCGCCATCGGGCCCGCGGCGGTATTCGATCAGGTGCGGCTCGGTGGGCGGGGTCACCCCCACGGCCGACGCCAGGGCCGCCACCAGGCTGACCGACACGGGCTGGTCCGGCATGGCCGGGCGGGCCTTGCGGATGCCGCCGTCGATCTTGTCCACCTGCAGGTTCACATAGGCCGGGTGCAGACCCGAGAGGAACTCGCTCAGGTAGGCCTGGCGCCGGGGCGACAGGACCACGGGCGGATTGGCCCAGGCCATGATCACCGGGACCGGCGCATCGGCCAGCACCGCCTTCAACCGGGCATCCTTCTCGGGTTCCGTGGGCTGGTCGAACAGGATGTCGATACCGATGGCACGGGGCTTCTTGGCCAGCAGGGCCGACAGGACGTCGGCCAGGAAGCCGCGGTCCAGGGGCGACCGGTAGGGCAAGGCGTCCAACGTGCTGTCGGCCATGCCCAGGATCACGATGTCCTCGTTCAAGGGCATGATCGGCGCCGCGTGGGCCGCGCGGAAGTCGTCCAGCCAGGTTTCCATGACCTGCAGGGGCCAGAACCCCACCCGCAAGCCATAGGCCACCCCGGCCGCCAGCAGCGCCACGACCACCAGCAGGGCCCCGTCCTGTACCCGCTCCCTGACCGACGTGATGGCCGCCTCCCGCCGCGTCCGCGGCTTGGTCCCACCCTGCTGCCCGTTCGGCAACCCGACGGGGCCATTATCGCCGCTTCGCGTTTGCGGAGATACCCCTTCCGACGCGCCCCTCCCCCGGACCATTCACCGCTGCTAGACTGCCCGCCGCAACAACGGGAGATTCAGCATGAGCGACAACAAGGTGGCCCTGGTCACGGCCGGCGGCAGCGGCATGGGGGCGGGCTGCGCGCGCACCCTGGCGGCGCGGGGATACCGGGTGGCGGTGCTGTCCTCGTCCGGCAAGGGCGAGGCCCTGGCCCAAGACCTGGGCGGCATCGGCGTCACCGGGTCCAACCGGTCGGTGGACGACCTGGCGGCCCTGGTGGACAAGGCCGTGGCCGCCTGGGGCCGCATCGATGCCGTGGTCAACAGCGCCGGCCACGGGCCCAAGGGCCCGCTGCTGGAGATGACCGACCAGGACTGGCACGACGGCATGGAGGTGTACCTGCTGAACGTGATCCGCATGGCCCGCCTGGTGACGCCGCACCTGATCGCCGCTGGTGGCGGGGCCATCGTCAACATCTCCACCTACGCCACCTTCGAGCCCGAGGCCGCGTTCCCCACCTCGGGCGTGTTCCGGGCCGGATTGGCGGCCTTCACCAAGCTCTATGCCGACGGCCACGCGGCCCACAACATCCGCATGAACAACGTGCTGCCGGGCTTCATCAACAGCCTGCCGGAAACCGCCGAGCGCCGGGCCCGCATCCCCCTCGGCCGCTACGGCACCGTGGACGAGGTGGCGGAAACCGTGGCCTTCCTGCTGTCCGACGGCGGCGCCTACATCACCGGCCAGAACCTGCGGGTGGACGGCGGGGCCACGCGATCGGTGTGACGGAACTCCCTGTCGGTGTGACGGAACCCCCTGGCGCGCCTCATGAACATGTGATCCTGCGTTGCATTCTTTGTTGGCGTTCCGACCTCTGGGGTTGCTATCCTGGGGGCCTGCCGCCCCGGCGGCGACGCGCCACCACAACGGCGCCCCCGGATGGGGCGCCCGGAAAACAAGGAAGAGTCCATGAAGACGAAAACATGGTTCACGCGCGGACTGGTGCTCTCGGCCTGCACGGCCCTGCTGGTTTCGGCGGGCGCGCCTTCGGCGCCGCGCGGCGACGCCGCCGCGCCGGGCCTGCGCCTGGCCCTGCAGATTCCGGTGGAGACCGGACGGGACATCCCCACC
>JAGREA010000367.1 GCA_020446745.1 Rhodobacterales bacterium
CTTCGCCGACAACGAAAACTCGTTCATCACGCCCACCAACGGTGGCAACAGCACCCGTCAGGACAGCTTCTTTGACGTGCAGTCGGACTCCGAAGTGCACTTCAAGGGTTCGACCAAGCTGGACAACGGCATCACCGTTTCCGCCAAGATCGAGCTGGAAGCTGACACCCGCACCGGCACGACCATCGACGAAAGCGTCGTCATGATCAGCAGCGACAGCCTGGGCCAGATCTGGCTGGGCGGCGAAGACATGGCCACCTACACCGTTCACCATGCCGCCCCCGACGTGGGCATCGGCATCGAGCAGGGTGACTTCGTGAACTGGGTTGCGGTGCCCGGCGCCATCACGGCCGGTACCTTCACCTCGTTCGATCCGGGCGACGACAACGCCAAGGTCTCCTACTTCTCGCCCCGCTTCGCCGGCTTCGGCGTGGACGGTTCGTACTCCCCCGACACCGCCAACATCGGCAACGGCGGTGGCCCCCTGTCGGCCGGCGATGATGACGCCTGGTGCGTGGGCGTGGTGTACGAAGGCGAGTTCTCGGGCGTCTCCATCGGCGCCGACATCGGCTACGGCGTGCAGAACGGTGACGACGGCAACGCCGCTCCCATCGGCTTCGACGAAGTGTTCGGTGGCGTGTCCATCGGCTACGGCGGCTTCACCGTCGGCGGTGGCTACCTGACCCGCGACCAGTCCAAGCGGGCTGGCCAGGTCTCCTCCGACGGCGACACCTGGAGCGTCGGCGTGAGCTACGCCACTGGCCCGTTCGCCGTGAGCATCGGCTACATGGCTTCCGAGCGTGAAGGCACCGTGGCCAACCCGGCCGACGACGAGCTGACCCTGATCCAGGCTTCCGGCAAGTACAACCTGGGCCCGGGCGTCGACCTGAAGGCTTCCGTCTTCAAGGCTGACTACGATGACGAAACGACTGCCGCCGCCAACAACAACGAAGGTTGGGGTGTGGTTGCCGGTATCGCTCTCGGCTTCTAATTCAGATCCTTCCGGATTTGGATGGAAAGGGCGGCTTCGGCCGCCCTTTCTTTTTGCCTTTTTTCTAGGCCGGTTTCCTAAGCCAGGCCCGCGATGGCGGCGAAACCGGCGCAGCGGGCCCCGGCCAGGCGGGCCGCGCCCGGATCGTCCACACCCCCCAGGGCATGGACCGGCAGCGGCGCCCGGCCGGCCAGACGGCAAAACCGCAGGGGCCCCAGCGCCACCGCCCCCGGGTGGCTGGCCGTGGGGAACACCGGCGACAGCAGGGCCGCATGGGCACCGGCCCGGGCGGCGCAGGCCAGGGCGGCCGGCGAATGGGCCGCCGCCGTGACAAGCCAGCCGGACCGGACCAGGCCGCGCCAGCCGGGCGCCGCCACCATCCCTTCCGGCAGGTGCAGGCCGCCGGCCCCCACGGCCCGGGCCAGGCGGGCGTCGCCGGCCACCAGCAGGACCAGCCCCCGGGCCCGGCACAGGGCCGCCAGGGCCCGGGCCAGGGCGGCGCGGTCGGGATCGTCGTAGTGGCGCAGGATCACCGCCGCGCCCCGGGGCAGGCGCCGGACGGCGGCCACGGGATCGGCCAGGCGCGCCGGGTCGGTCATCAGGATCACCGGCGGCAGGGCGCGCGCCGATGCGGGCCGTTTGAGCCGACGTGTGAGGTCTGCTAGGGTCGCCACCCTTCCATCCCCGTCCTGTTCACCGAGTGCACCGTGATGAGCGAACCCAACGACATCGCCGAGAACCTGGCCCGGGTCAAGGACCGCGTGGCCGCCGCCCACGTTGCCGCCGTGGACCCGGCCCCCGCCGTGACCCTGGTCGCCATCTCCAAGACCATGGCGGCCGACCGCATCCGCGCCGCCCTGGACGCCGGCCACCGGGTGTTCGGCGAGAACCGGGTGCAGGAGGCCGAGGACAAGTGGCCGGACCTGAAGGCCGCCTTCCCCGACACGGTGCTGCACCTGGTGGGTCCCCTGCAGAGCAACAAGGCCCGGCGCGCCGTGGAGCTGTTCGAGGTGATCGAGACCGTGGACCGGCCCAAGCTGGCCCGCGCCCTGGCCCGCCTGATGGACGAAACCGGCCACCGCCCGCAATGCCTGATCCAGGTGAATACCGGCGAGGAACCCCAGAAGGCCGGGGTGCTGCCCGGCGACGTGGATGCCTTCGTGGCCC
>JAGREA010000368.1 GCA_020446745.1 Rhodobacterales bacterium
ACGAACATCACGTCGGGCCGGCCGGCGTCGTATTCGTCGAACACCAGGGCGCAGGGGTGCTGCAGGGCCCAGGGCAGGATGCCCTCGCGGAATTCCGTCACCTGCTTGCCGTCGCGCAGCACGATGGCGTCCTTGCCCACCAGGTCGATGCGGCTGACGTGGCTGTCCAGGTTGATGCGGATGCACGGCCAGTTCAGGCGCGCCGCCACCTGCTCGATGTGGGTCGACTTGCCGGTGCCGTGGTAGCCCTGGACCATGACCCGCCGGTTGTGGGCGAATCCGGCCAGGATCGCCAGCGTGGTGTCGTGGTCGAACTGGTAGGCCTCGTCCACGTCGGGCACGTGCTCCTCGCCCATGGAGAAGGCGGGCACCTCCATGTCGCTGTCGATGCCGAAGGTCTGGCGCACGGACAGCTTGATGTCGGGGGCGTCGAGGGGGAACGAGGCGGTGCTGCCCTGGGTCGCGGTCATGGGTTCACTATCCGTTTGTTCTGCTGTCGATGGGCAAGGTTTCAGGCGAAAGGCGAAAGGCAAAAGGTGGGGTTCGGAACGGGCGTGTTAAAGGCCCCTGCTAAAAGCCCTGGCGGGCCCCCCGGCGTCAAGATTTCTGTGCGCGGGTCAGGACGGCGGCCGGGGCGACAGGGCGGCGACGATGGTGGTGTAGGCCTGGTTGATTTCCTTGAACCGCTCCTCGGCCGACTTGTCGCCGCCGTTGGCGTCGGGGTGGTGGCGTTTCACCAGCTCCTTGTAGCGCCGCTTGACCGTTTCCAGGGTCAGCGGCGGTTCCAGGTCCAGGGCCCGCATGGCGTGGTATTCGGGGGTACCGGTCTGGATGGCGCGCTGGTCCGGATCGGGGCCCGGGCGGGCCGTGCCGTCGCCGAACAGGCCGAAGCCGTCGTGCACGCGCCCCGCCGCCTGGGCCCGGAAGGCCCGCTCGGTGGCGGTCTTGGAGCCCAGGGACCAGGACGGCCGGTTCCACACCGTATCGCGGCGCAGGTCGGCCTCCACCTCCGATTCGGTCATGCCCGCGTAATAGTTCCAGGACCGGTTATAGGCCCGCACGTGTTCCAGGCAGAACCAGCGGTAGCTGCGCAGGTCGTCGCGCGATTTGGGTGCCTTAAAGTCACCACCCTGGTCGCAGCCCGGCCACTCGCAGGCATGGGCCGACGGCGGCGAGTCGGTGTCTGTCGAAGGGCGGGCGGAGCGCGGACTCCGGCGGGAAGCGCGGGCTGTCATGGCGTCACTATGGGCGTTCGCCGCCCCCCATGCAAGCCACGCCGACGGGCGCTGCTTGACCCCGGGACGGAACCATTCCAGGCTAGGGGGACGTTGCACATCATACGCAAAGGACCACAGACACCACCATGACCGTTGCCGATACCATCCGCGACAAGATCCGGGCGGCCCTGGCGCCCGAACGACTGACCGTCGAGGACGAGTCCCACCTTCACGCGGGGCACGCGGGGGCCCGACCGGGCGGCGAAAGCCACTTCCGGGTCGAGGTCGTCGCCGCGGCCTTCGACGGCCAATCGCGGGTCGCGCGGCAGCGCATGGTTTATGGGGTTCTGGCCGAGGAAATGAGGGAGCAAATCCACGCCTTGGCCCTGACGACCCGAACGCCCGAAGAGGACCAAAAAACGGCCTGAAGGGCGGGCTTCGTCAGGTTTGAAAATCGGCGGTGGCACAGGAAATCTGCCACTGAACGTTGTAAGTGGCCGATTTTCATGGTACCGGGTTGAGATGTGGGACGTTGCCCCGGCTGGAAGGTTGGGGTGATGGGGTACTTCGGTGCCTGCCTTGGGGGATACGGTAAGAGCCATGAAAAGTCAGCTCGTCAGCAAGAACGTTACGATCGATGGTCGACGGACAAGTCTAAGGTTGGAGCAGGGCATCTGGGATGCCCTCGACGGCATTTGCGGCCGCGAGGGCATGACCCGGCACGAGGTCTGCTCGTTGATCGAATCCCGTCGGAAGGGAACCAGCCGGACCTCTGCGGTCCGGGCGTTCATCGTCACCTACTACCACACGGCGGCCTCGGGCTTCGTGCCCGTGGAAGGCACCGGACCGGCCCAGGGCGTATCGCCCCGGCGCAACGCGAACCTGTCGGGCCAAAGCCATCTGGACGTGGCGGTGAAGTCCTTCTTCGGCACCTGACGCCCTTGCGGGTCCCCCACGGCCGTGCGTCCCCAGGGGGCGGCGCGGCCCGCCGCGGGGCGTGCGTTCAGGATGCGCCGGGTTTCGGGCCCGTGAAATGGTCCGGCCAGTGCCGGGCCACCACCGGGCTGTCCGACGCCAGGGCGTGGCAGGTATCCAGCATGGACGGCTTTCCGCCGCCGGCCGCGGCCTGTTCGCGCCGCGCCCGGGCCGGGCGCACCGTCTGGTAGGCGGTGGCCGCCAGCTGCCCCAGCAGCAGCTCCACCAGATGGGTGCAGCCCTTGGTGCCGCCCAGGCGCGACAGCACCGCCTTGCGCCAGCCCCGGCCGATGCTCAGCCCCACCAGCCCCTGGAACGCGCCGACGATGGACCCGCACAGGGTGAACGGGCCGTTGGCGATGTCGGCCTCGACGGCGGTGATCTCCAGGTGGTCGGTCAGGGTCAGGCGCAGCAGCATCTCGTGGATGGGCTCGCCGGCGTTGATGCCGCCCCGGTCCTGGTTGTCGAAGGAATAGGTCTTGGTGTCCACCAGGCGGGCCTCGATGTCCCACTGGCCGTCGTCGCGCTGGAAGCCCAGGCAGCGGATGTCGCGGGTGTGGATGTGGCGGCGCGGCGCCGGGCGGGACAGGGGCATGGAAGTCTCCGAGGGGCTAGGAAGGCGGCGGGCCGAACAGGGCCGCCGTGGCGTTGTCCAGCAGGCCGTCGACCACCGGGGCCAGGCCGTCCAGCAGGGTGCGGGCCGTGACCAGGCCCACCACGGCGCCGCCGTCGGCCACCACGGGCAGCAGGTCGGCGCCGCGCAGGCGCATCAGGCGCAGGGCATCCAGCAGGCTGTCGGTGGGGGCCAGGGCATCGCCCAGGGGGGGTGTGACGTCGGCCAGGCTTGCCCCGGCGGGCGGGTCCAGCAGGTCGATGGCCCGGGCCAGGCCCAGGGG
>JAGREA010000369.1 GCA_020446745.1 Rhodobacterales bacterium
CCGCGCACCTGGTTGCGGTCGTTGCCCTTGGGCTTGCGGGCCAGGTTGTCGCGCAGGCGGGTCATGAAATCGCGGGTCCAGGCCTCGCCCCGGTCGGCGATCATCTGGGCGAACAGGGCCATGTTGTAGCGGTGATAGCCCGACCGGATGCACACCCGGCCCTTCCATTCGGGCTTCAGCAGGTCCTCATACCGGGTCACCGTGCCGGGCTTCACCCGGTCGCGCGACACATAGATGGCCCGCGCCCGGTAGGCGTCGATCACATAGGTGTCGTCGGGGCCCCGGTAGCGGTCGTCCAGGGCCTTCACCACGTCGGACGCGATGGGCCGCAGCAGGCCGTCGCGACGCGCCTTCTCCAGGATGTCGGCGGTCGAGGTGATGATCACGTCGGCCTCGGTGGGCCGGGCCTGGACGCGCGAGACCAGGCCCTTTTCCACGAAAACGGGGCTGATCTTCACGCCCGTCGTTTCCTGGTAGCGGGCGAACAGGGGTTCCAGGTGCGATGGCGTGCGGTCCGACATCACGCGGATCTCGTCGGCCGCCGCGGGGGCGGCGGGGGCCAGGAACAGGGCGGCGGCAAGGGGCGCCGCCGCGGCGAGCAGGCGGGCGATGGCATTCTGGCGTATCACGGAACTCTCCCACATCGTCGAGTTGAAGAAGGACGTTCGAACGATCCCTCCGGGTTTGTACGCGGTTGCGGCGTACATTTGATGATAGGCACCTTGCGCGCGTCAATTTGCGTATAGACACCCAAAAATTGCGCTAGGTTACCCAATCACATGCCTCGGGGGTGGGGCGGCGGCCGGGGTTGCGCGGGGGCCCGTCCCGCGCCGCGCGCGGGGCCGACTCGCATCCGGAGCCCGCCCTTTCTTTTGCACCTGCGAAACCCCGGGTGTAGAATGGTGCGGTGCGGCATCCCATGCCCAAGTCTCGACGGTCGCCACCACGAAACAAGGTGGGGCGGGAACACACAACGACAACATAAGGATCGGGGACCCCCAATGCTCTACCACATGTACGAAATGAAGCACGCCGCCATGGCGCCTGTCCGGGTGGCCACCGAAGCCCTGGAAGACGTGTGCCGCAATCCCTACAACCCCTTCGCCTACACGGCCGCGGCGCGCTTCATCGCCGCCGGCTGCGAGGTGGTGGAACGGGTGACCCGCCGCTACGGCAAACCCGAATGGATGATCGACTGGATCGAGGTCGGCGACCGGCTGATCGGCGTGCGCGAGGAAGCGGTGCTGTGCCACCGGTTCTGCGACCTGGTCCACTTCCGCCGCGACGACCTGGACGTGCTGGCCGAACCCCTGCCCAAGGTGCTGCTGGTGGCGCCCATGTCGGGCCACTACGCCACCCTGATCCGCGGCACCGTGCGCCAGATGCTGCACGACCACGACGTCTACGTGACCGACTGGATCAACGCCCAGGACGTGCCGATGACGGCCGGCACCTTCGGCCTGGACGACTACATCGACTATGTCATGGAATTCCTGCGCATGCTGGGGCCCGACGTGCACGTCATGGCCATCTGCCAGCCCAGCGTGCCGGTACTGGCCGCCGTGTCCCTGATGTCGGCCGACGACCACGACTGCAAGCCGCGCTCCATGACCCTGATGGGCGGGCCCATCGACACCCGGGTCGGCACCACCAAGGTCAACGAGCTGGCCGAGGGCAAGTCCATCGGCTGGTTCGAGCGCACGGTGATCCAGCGGGTGCCGGCGCCCCACGCCGGGTTCCTGCGCCGGGTCTATCCGGGCTTCATCCAGCTGACCGGGTTCATGACCATGAACCTGGACCGCCACATGAACGCCCACCTGGAACTGTTCAACCACCTGATCGAGGGCGACGGCGACAGTGCCGAGGCGCACCGGGACTTCTATGACGAATACAACGCCGTCATGGACCTGCCGGCGGAATTCTACCTGGAAACCCTGCGCGCCGTGTTCATGCACCACGACCTGCCCATGCTGCGCATGGCCTGGCGCGGGCGGAAGGTGGACCCCCGGGCCATCGACCGCACGGCCCTGCTGACCATCGAGGGGGAAAAGGACGACATCACCGGCGCCGGACAGACCGAGGCCGCCCACGCCCTGTGCACCGGCCTTCCGCCCGAACGCAAGCGGCATTATGTTCAGGAAAGCGTCGGCCACTACGGCATCTTCAACGGCCGCCGCTGGCGCGAGGAGGTCTACCCGATTGTCCGCGAGTTCATCCGCAACAACGCCTGAACCGCTGCCCTTCTGGCGGACCAAACGCCTGGACCAGATGACCACCGGGGAATGGGAATCCCTGTGCGACGGCTGCGCCAAGTGCTGCCTGGAAAAGCTCGAGGACGTGGACACCGGCGCCATCGCCTATACCAACGTGGCCTGCCGGCTGCTGGACCTGGGCACCTGCCGCTGCACGAACTACGCCGAGCGCATCCGCTGGGTGCCCGACTGCGTGCCGTTGCGCCACGACAACGTGGCCGACCTGCACTGGATGCCCTCCACCTGCGCCTACCGCCTGCTGGCCGAGGGCCGGGACCTGCCCGACTGGCACCCCCTGGTGACCGGCGACGCCGAATCGGTGCACCGGGCCGGGGTGTCGGTGCGCGGCCGCGCCGTGTCGGAACGCCAGGCCGGCGACCTGGAAGACCACATCTGCACCTGGCCCGCCTAGGATGGGGCCGGCCTGAAGAAAAGGCGGGGAGGGGAGGATCATGATCAAGGGCATCTACGCCGCCGTGCTGACACCCATCGACGGCGAGGGCGCGCCCCACACCCGGCGCCTGATCGACCACGGCCGCTGGCTGCTGGCCACGGGCTGCGACGGCCTGTCGGTGCTGGGCACCACGGGCGAGGCCACGGCCTTCTGCGAGGCCCACCGCAAGGCCCTGCTGGAGGACCTGGTGGGCGCCGACATCGCGCCGTCGGCGCTGATGCCCGGCACCGGCTGCTGCGCCATCGACGACACGGTGAGCCTGAGCCGCCACGCCCTGTCCCTGGGCGTCACCGACGTGCTGGTGCTGCCGCCGTTCTATTACAAGGACGTGGATACGGAAGGGCTGTACCGCTATTTCGCCCAGGTCATCGAGGGCGTGGGCGACGACCGCCTGCGCCTGTACCTGTACAACTTTCCGCGCATGACCGGCCTGAACCTGGGCCCCGACCTGGTGGCGCGCCTGCGGGCGGCCTTCCCCGACCAGATGGCCGGCATGAAGGACAGCGCCGGCGACCTGGACGCCCTGGTCGCCATGGCCCGGGCCTTCCCCGGCTTCCAGGTGCTGACCGGGTGGGACGACCTGATCCTGCCGTCCCTGCGCGACGGCGGGGCCGGGGCCATCACCGCCGTGTGCAACGTGGGCCAGGGCCTGGCGCACCAGTTGATGGAAGCCTTCCAGGCCGGCGATGACGGCGCGGCCGAGCAGGCCCACATGCGCCTGGCGGCCCTGCAGACGGCCATCACCGCCCATCCGCTGACGGCGGCCCTGAAGGAGATCCTGGCCGTGCACGGCGGCGACATGGCCTGGCGCCGGGTGCGCCCGCCCCTGGTGGAGCTGGACCCGGACGCGGCCGAACGCCTGCACCGCGACCTGAAGGCCCTGGACTTCGCGCCGCCGCCCCTGCAGGCCCTGGCGTTCGACGGCTGACCCCCGCCCCATGACCGGAAAGACCGAATCCCGCATTTCCATCCGCGGCCGCAGCCTGCCCGTGCGCCTGCGCCGCAACGCCCGGGCCCGGCGCCTGACCCTGCGCCTGGACCGCTCGGTGGCCGAAGGGCTGGTCATCA
>JAGREA010000370.1 GCA_020446745.1 Rhodobacterales bacterium
CTGCGCGTCCGGCGCCACCTGGGTGAGCCTGCACCACGGCGGCGGGGTGGGCATGGGCTTTTCCCAGCACGCCGGCATGGTCATCGTGTGCGACGGCACGGAAGAAGCCGCGCGGCGCATCGAGCGGGTGCTGTGGAACGACCCGGCCACCGGCGTCATGCGCCACGCCGACGCGGGCTACGACATCGCCATCGACTGCGCCCGGGAACATGGGCTGAACCTGCCCATGCTGAAGGGGTAGCGCACCGGTCCTCGTTATGACCACCGTCGTGCCCGGGCTTGTCCCGCGTACCCACGTCTTTCATGCCGACGCAGAAGAAAAAGACGTGGACCCCCGGGACAAGCCCGGGGGCGACGGTGAGAAGATGGGATGACGGCGCCAAAACAGGGGCGCGACCCCCTACCGGATCAAAATCTGGTGCGCGAAGTGGTCGCCGTCGCTGACGGTGATCTGGGTGAAGCCCAGCATCTTCAGCAGGTCCAGGAAGGTGAACAGGTGGTCCACCTTCAGTTCCTTGAAGATGGGCGTCAGCCGCGCCGTGGAGGTCAGCGTGGCCAGCAGGGCCCGCACCCGGTAGATGGTGTCCAGCTGCCCCGCCCGGTTGCTGACGATGATCAGCTTTTCGGCCTCGTCCCCCTTGGCGAAGAACGACAGGCCCGGCGCATAGGGCCGGTCCAGCATCTGGTTCACCACCGCCACCACGAATCCCACCCGGCGGCGCCGGTCGGCGCCTTCCATGGTCGGCGCCCGGGCCGTGTAGGTCTCGATGCGGGCCGGGGTGGGGTAGTAGTAGCCCACGTGCTTGTCCTCGGCCCGCCCGGCGGGGCCGGAAAGGGCCAGAATCAGGGCCGAAAGGGCCATCAAAACCCATATGCGCCGCACGGGGGACAGGGTTGCGGGCTGGGGAGGGATCGCGAAATTGTGCATGTGCTAACATATGACCAAGGGGAGAATGTTGCATAGCAACACCAAACCGGATCGGCTGGCGGCTCCTGGCGCAGCCTACACCGGCCGGACGATCCGGGGAACCGGAGGATCGGATGGACAAGCCCCGCTACACGCCCGACGAACTGGTGCAGTTCGCCAACGAATTCCGCGACCATGTCTCGTGGACCGACTGGCGCCACATGGATGACAAGGACGCCCCCGACATGGTGGTGCTGAACCTGGTCTATCCGTCGCCGGCCACGGTGCGCATCGCCAAGACGGGCCCCGAAACCTTCCTGGCCAACGGCCTGCCCGGCCGCACCCTGGTGGTGCGCGACAGCCTGGACGAGATGCTGGAAACCATCGGCGCCATCACCGCCGGGGCCCGCCTGGCGGGCTGAACGCCCGCGCCCTTTGACCGCCCCCCTGCGACGTCACAGGCCCGACTTCACAGGCCCCTCTTCACAGGCCCGTCACGGCGCGGTGATTTGCCGCGCCCCTCCGCCGTGGGCATGATGGCCGCCGTTCCCCCATCCGAGACGCGAGGTCGCCCCCATGCCCGTTTCCCGCCGCACCGCCCTGGCCCTGGCCCTGGCCTGGGCGCTGCCCCTTCTGGCCGGCCTGCCGGCCCCGGCCCGGGCCGGCGGCCCGCCCGTGCTGGTGGACGGCGCCGGCCTGGCCCTGGAAGGCCATGACCCGGTGGCCTATTTCGTCGACCACAAGCCCCGGGAAGGCCACCCGGACCTGGCGGTGCGCCACCAGGGCGTCACCTACCGCTTCGCCTCCATGGCCAACCGCGACGCCTTCCTGGCCGATCCGGACCGCTACCTGCCCCAGTACGGTGGCTTCTGCGCCATGGCGGCGTCGGAAGGGGTGAAGTACCCGGCCGACCCGCGCCGCTTCACCGTGGTGGATGACCGCCTGTACCTGAACTACAACACCGCGGCCGAAAAGGCCTGGCGCAAGGACATCCCCGGCCACATCGCCCAGGCCGACGCCAAGTGGCCGAAGGTGATCGACCAGCCGGTGCAGGGGCAGTAACCCCCTCGTCCGAAACGGAAAAACCCGCAACTGGCACACCCTGGGGGGTGCCGGTCGCGGGTTCCTCCCACGTCTCCGTCCGGCCTCGGAACCGGATCGGAGCCGCCTCCCTAACCGGGTTTTACAGGATCTGGCTCAGGAACAGTTTCGTCCGCTCGCTGCTGGGGTTGTCGAAGAACCGGTCCGGCGGCGCCTGTTCGACGATCTCGCCGGCGTCCATGAACACCACCCGGTCGGCCACCTCCTTGGCGAAGCCCATTTCGTGGGTGACGCAGATCATGGTCATGCCTTCGCGGGCCAGTTCCACCATCACGTCCAGGACCTCCTTGATCATTTCCGGATCCAGGGCCGAGGTGGGCTCGTCGAACAGCATGATGCGCGGGTTCATGCACAACGACCGGGCGATGGCCACGCGCTGCTGCTGGCCGCCGGAAAGCTGGCCCGGGTACTTCTTCGCCTGCTCGGCGATCTTGACCCGCGCCAGGTAGTGCATGGCCGTGTCCTCGGCCTCCTTCTTGGGCAGCTTGCGCACCCACACGGGGGCCAGGGTCAGGTTCTGCAGGATCGTCAGGTGGGGGAACAGGTTGAAGTGCTGGAACACCATGCCGACCTCGCGGCGCACGTGGTCGATGTTCTTCACGTCGTCGTTCAGCAGGGTGCCGTCCACGTGCAGTTCGCCGCCCTGGTAGTCCTCCAGCTTGTTGATGCAGCGGATCATGGTCGACTTGCCCGAGCCCGAGGGCCCGCACACCACGATGCGCTCCTGGCGGGCGACGGACAGGTCGATGTCGCGCAGCACGTGGAACGAGCCGTACCACTTGTTCAGCTTGCGCAGCTCGATGATCGGATCGTTGCCGTCGGTGGCGCCGGTCTGTGTTTCGTTCATGGCGGGGCTCCTCAGCGGCGCTCGCCCTTGCGGGCCAGGCGCTCCACGTGTTCGCTGTAGCGGGCGATGGTGTAGCAGAAGATGAAGTAGATGACGGCCACGAAGACCAGGCCCTCCACGTAGAAGGGCCGCCACATGGGGTCGTTGGCCGCCAGCCGCACCGACCCCAGCAGGTCGAACAGGCCGATGATGATGACCAGGCTGGTGTCCTTGAACATGGAAATGAAGGTGTTGACCATGGGCGGGATGACCAGCTTCAGGGCCTGGGGCAGGATGATCAGGCCGGTCTTCTGCCAATAGGACAGGCCCAGGCTGTCGCCGGCCTCGAACTGGCCGCGGGGCAGGGCCTGCAGGCCGCCGCGGATGACCTCGGCCTCGTAGGCGGCGGTGAACAGGATGATGCCCACCTGGGCCCTGAGCAGCTTGTCGATGGTCATCCCTTCGGGCAGGAACAGGGGCAGCATCAGGCTGGCCATGAACAGCACGGTGATCAGCGGCACGCCGCGCACCAGTTCGATGAAGGTGACGCAGACGGCGCGGATGGCCGGCATGTTGGACCGCCGCCCCAGGGCCAGGGCGATGGCCAGCGGGAACGAGAACACGATGCCGTTGACGGCCAGGATCAGGGTCAGCGGCAGGCCGCCCCACTTGGCGTTCTCCACATAGGGCAGGCCCAGCACGCCGCCCCACATGAGCACGCCCATGACGACGATCCCGACGACCCAATAGGCGGCCAGCCAGATGTTCCAGAACCGGCTGTTCATGCTCATGCCGATCAGGCCCAGCAGCACCACCATGGCCACCACGGGGCGCCATTGCTGTTCATAGGGATAGGTGCCCGACAGCATCAGCCGGTACTTTTCCGTGATGAAGCCCCAGCAGGCGCCGCTGGCGGCCTTGCAGGTCGCCGGGTCGGGGGTGAACACGGCGTCGATCAGGGCCCAGTTGACCAGCGGCGGAATGGCCAGCCACAGCACGTACAGGCTGATCAGCGTCAGGGCCGTGTTCACCGGGCCGTTGAACAGGTTTTCCTTGGCCCACTGGACGGGGCCGGTCTGGACCACCGGGGCGGCCCGCGAGGTTGTTCTGGCGTCGCTCATGGTCAGCGCTCCACCAACTGGATCTTCTTGTTGTACCAGTTCATGAACAGCGAGGTGCTCAGGCTGGTGGCCAGGTAGACCGTCATCATGATCAGGATGGCCTCGATGGCCTGGCCGGTCTGGTTCAGGGTGGTGTTGCCGGTGCTCACCAGGTCCGGGTAGCCCACGGCCACGGCCAGCGAGCTGTTCTTGGTCAGGTTCAGGTACTGGTTGGTGGTTGGCGGCACGATCACCCGCAGGGCCTGGGGCAGGATGATCTTGCGCATGATCACGCCCTCGCTCAGGCCCAGGGACCGTCCGGCCTCGGTCTGGCCGTGGGACACCGCCAGGATGCCCGAACGCACCACCTCGGCGATGAAGGCCGAGGTATAGACCGTCAGGCCGATCAGCACGGCGGCGAATTCCGGCGTGACGCGGGCCCCGCCTTCCATGTTGAAGCCCTTCAGGGCCGGCACGTCGAAGGCGGTGGGCGCGCCGCCCACGGCCCAGGCCAGGATGGGCAGGAACACCACGATGCCGATGCCGGCCAGGATGGCGGGGAACTGCTCGCCCGTCATCTCCTGGCGCCGGGTGGCCCACTTGTTCAGCATCACCGCGATGACCACGGCGACGGGGATGGCGATCAGGAACAGGGTCCAGCCCAGGTGGTCCACGGGAAACGGCATGTAGAAGCCGCGCTTCGACAGGAAGATGCTGTCGAACAGGCTGATGGATTGTCGGGGGTGGGGCAGGGTGTTGGTGAGCACCGTGTGCCACAGGATGATCTGCAGCAGCACCGGGATGTTGCGCACCAGGTTGACGTAGACGGACATCAACTTGGCGATCATCCAGTTGGACGACAGGCGCGCCACGCCGATGACGGTGCCGATGATGGTGGCCAGGACGATGCCCAGCAGCGACACCTTCACCGTGTTCAGGAAGCCGACCACCATGGCCCGGCCATAGGTGTCGGACGGCGCGTAGTCGATCAGCGATTCGGCGATGGCGAAGCCGGATTCCTGGGACAGGAAGCCGAAGCCGGTCTGGATCTGGCGGGTTTCCAGGTTGTTCATCGTGTTGCTGACCAGATAGGCCGCCACCAGGATGACCGACCCGATGGTGATGATCTGGTACAACACGGCGCGGACGCCGCGGTCATTCAGGGAAAACGTCGCGGTCTTGGGCGCGGCCGCCATGGCGCAACCCCCTCAGTCAGGCTTGGGACAGAAAGAAGAACGCCGCCCCTGTGGGGGGGCGGCGTTCAGGAAGCGACATCAGCGGGCCGGCATGGCGTACATCAGGCCGCCCTTGGTCCAGAGCGCGTTCACGCCCCGGGACAGGCCCAGCGGGACGATGTTGCGCTCGTAGATCTCGCCGTAGTTGCCCACCGCCTTGATGGCGTTGGTGGCCCAGGCCTCGTCCAGGCCCAGGGCGGCGCCGTTGCCCGGGGTGGCGCCCAGCAGGCGCTGCACGACGGGGTTCTTCGAGTCCATCATGGAATCCACGTTGGCCGCGGTGATGCCCTGTTCCTCGGCTTCCAGCAGCGCGTAGATCACCCACTTGACGATGTCGAACCATTCATCATCGCCGTGGCGCACGGCCGGGCCCAGGGGCTCCTTGGAGATGATTTCCGGCAGGATCATGTAGTCGTCGGGGTTCGGCGCGTCGTTGGTGCGCACCGAGGCCAGGCCCGAGGCGTCCGTGGTGAACACGTCGCAGCGGCCCGAGAAGAAGGCGCTGACCACTTCCTGCTGGGCCTCGATCACCACCGGCTCGAACTGCATGCCCTGGGCGCGGAAATAGTCGGCCAGGTTCAGTTCGGTGGTGGTGCCCGGCTGCACGCAGATGGTGGCGCCGTTCAGTTCCTTGGCGCTCTTCACGCCCAGGTCCTTGCGCACCATGAAGCCCTGGCCGTCGTAGAAGGTGACGCCGGCGAAGTTCAGGCCCAGCTTGGTATCGCGGGTCAGGGTCCAGGTGGTGTTGCGCGACAGGATGTCGACCTCGCCCGACTGCAGGGCGGTGAAGCGCTGCTGCGCCGACAGGGGGGTGAACTTGATCTTGTCGCCGTCACCCAGGATGGCGGCGGCCACGGCGCGGCAGATGTCCACGTCCAGGCCGACCCAGCGGCCCTTGCTGTCGGCGATGGAGAACCCGCCCAGGCCGGTATTCACGCCGCACTGCACGAAACCCTTCTGCTTCACGGCATCCAGGGTCGGCCCCGCCGAGGCGGTGGCGGACCACGTCATAACCACGGCGGCGGCCGCCATGGCCGCGAGCTTAACTGCTTTCATGTCAAAGCCTCCCAGCTTTGTCTGGTGTCTTCCGGACACCCCGTTTCGGGGTTGTCCATCCTAAGGATTGCCACGATGTTCGTTGCGAACCCGTGGGTTGCGGCTCACCGTACCATGACTTTTTTTTCTGTCACAAGCCGGAAACAGGACATTCCGGCAGCAGAACGGATGCGGCCCCGGGCGCCCCGGCCGGCGCCGCCCGGGGCCTTTCGGGGCAAGCCCCGATGGCGCACGCCGCACTTGACGTGGCGGCAAAGGTTCCGTAGAACACCGGCCTCTCGGGTGCGCATGGCGCGCCCGACCTTTTTTCCATGACCGCCGGACGGCCGCCCCCACGCGGCGGCGCCCACCCCGCGGCCCCGTGTGACCAGACGAAGGACAAGACCCATGGCCCGACGTTGCGAACTGACCGGCAAGGGCGTGATGACCGGCAACAATGTCAGCCACGCCCACAACAAGTCCCGGCGCCGTTACCTGCCCAACCTGCAGGTCACCTCGATGATGAGCGAGACCCTGGGCGAGCCCATCCGCCTGCGCGTCAGCACCCAGGCCCTGCGCACGGTGGAAAAGCAGGGCGGCATCGACGCCTTCCTGAAGGCCGCCAAGGACGCCAACCTGTCGCTGGCCGCGCGGCGCGCCAAGCGCCGGGTGCTGAAGGCCCAGGCCGCCCAGGCCGCCTGACCTTCCTTTCACCGGTTTCCAACGGCAAAGCCCGCTCGGA
>JAGREA010000371.1 GCA_020446745.1 Rhodobacterales bacterium
CAAGCTGGTGGCCCTGACCGCCGAGGGCCGGCGGCGCCTGGATGCCATCACGGCCCGCCAGGTGCACTGGGCCCGCGACCTGGCGGCCGGGCTGGACCCCGCCGACCTGAACGCCGCGCTGGGGGTGGTCCGGGCCCTGCGCGCCCACCTGGAAAGGACCGCGCCATGACCCGCCTGCTGAAGGGCCTGCAGCTGATCGCCCTGTGCGTGTTCGTGGGCAGCATCCCGGCCCACATCGTCATCGGCGCCCTGGCCGAGGGGGCGGCCGACGCGGAGGCCTTCGCCCTCCATCACCAGGTGAAGCACGTGCTGACCCAGGGCCTGACCGGCGCCGGCCTGGCGGCCACGGGGATCTCCGGGGTGCTGCTGCTGCTGGCCCGGCGCGACCTGCTGCGCCGCCGCTGGATGCAGGTGAAGCTGGCCGCCATGGCCCTGATCGCCGCCAACGGCGGGCTGGTCCTCATGCCCCTGGCCGGGCGCATGGCCGACCTGGCGGCCCGGGCCGCCGCCGACGGGGCGCTGGACCCGGCCTTCGCCGGCCTGGCCCACCAGGAAAGCCTCGCCGGGGCGGCCAACCTGGGGCTGATCCTGCTGGCCCTGGGCCTGGCCGTGGCCAAGCCCCGCCTGGGGCAGGGGCGGGCCCGGCCGCCGCTCAACGGCGCGGCCAACGGCGCCGCCTGACATGGACCCGTTCGCCCTGCTGCGGTTCGCCCACCTGATCGGCCTGACCCTCATGGGGGCCGGGCTGATCGGCGTGTTCGTGGCCGACATGCGCTCGCGCCAGGCCCGGGACCTGAACCTGTTCGGCCAGGCGGTATCGCTGATCGGCCTGTTCTACGACGGCCTGGTGGTGCCCGGCGCCCTGCTGCTGCTGGGCAGCGGCACCTGGATGATCGTCGCCTACCACGGCGGCTGGGATTTCCTGGAGGTCCCCTGGCTGACCGGCATGGTGACCCTGTTCGCCTTCGAATTCATCGAGGGCAACACGGTGACGCGGATCTACTTCCTGCGCCTGCGCCGCCTGACCCGCCGGGCCATGGCGGCGGGGGACTGGACGCCCGACCTGCGGGCCGTCCGGGGCGAGGCCGTGCCCTCGTTCACCCATTTCCTGGACCTGCCGATCCTCACGGTGATCATCGCCCTGGGGGCCCTGCGGCCCGAGGACTGGGCCACCTTCGCCGTCGGCGCCGGCCTGGCCCTGGCCGTGGCCACGGCCCTGAACCTGCTGGTGCCGCGGCTCTATCCCTGGGGCTGAGGCGGGGCCGTCAGGCCTACGGCGACGAGATGTCCCAGAAGGTGTCGTTGCGGCTGGGGTAGGGGCCGGGGACGGAACCGAACGGGCTGTCCAGGGGGCCCACGTCCGGCGGGATCGTGCCACCGCAGGCCTCGATGGCCAGCCAGGCGTTGCGCGTCGCCTCGGCGGAATCCGTGTGGCTGTCGTCGGCCAGGACCCGCAGGTCGCGGGCGTTGGAGTTGAACATGATGTTGTACTGGCCGATGACGCCTTGGGAATTCCCGCCGATCCAGTCGCGCAGGGTCCGCCAGGTATCCCGGGTTCCATAGAGCGGGCCCAGGCTCTTCACGGCCAGCGACCACTTCTGCAGGTCGCGCCGGTCCGAATCCGTCAACTGGCTGACGAAGCCGACGTCGGTGTTGATGTGGATGGTTTCGCCCAGCAGGGCGCCGGCCTCCTGCATGTAGCTGTCATAGCCGGCCACCAGGTCCGCCACGGCCTGGTTCACGTCGAAGCCCGGGTTCTGGCTGGCCAGGAAGGCCTGGACCTCGGGCGTGGCCAGGCTGTCCTGCAGCTTCACCGCTTCGCTGTACATGGCGTGGGCGCGCCGCAGGTGGGCGTTGAAGGCGTCGGTCGTGCGCTCGATGGCGGTCTCGACCAGGGTGTCCTGTTTGAACTTGCCGAAATCGATGCCCACCTGCACGCCCGCCGCGTTGTAGGCCGGCAGGCCGAACAGGCTGCTCAGGGCGTCGGCGGCGGCGTCGGTCTGTTCCCGCTCGCTGTCGTTGATGGCGTTCAGCTGCGACAGGAACCCGTTGGCGGTGGCCTGGAAGCCGATGCCGGCCTGGATCTCGTCGGCCAGGTCCTGGGCCTGGTCGGCCTTCGATTGCGCCGCCGTGGCGGCGGTCTGGGCCGCCTGCTGATAGGGCCCGGCGGCGGCGCAGGTCTGCTCCATGGCCTTGCTCAGGGCGGTCTGGGCCTGTTCGGCGTTGCCCTGGGTCAGGGCGTTGCTTTGCAGGCCGATGGCCCCGGCCTGGGGGCCCAGCGCCGTCTCGCAGGCGGTCAGGCCCAGCAGCGCGACCAGGGCCAGGAGAGCCGGACGGAAACGGGGGAGCGAAACCATGGACACGTCCTTATCCGCCCTAGAGCTTGCCTAGAACTTATAGGTGATGCCGACGCCAACCTGTTTCCGGGTGGACGTGAACTGCGGCAGGGTGGCGTCGTTGTTGGTGATCCGGTAGTGGGCGTCGGCGATCCAGTCGCGGGTGATGACCCACAGGACCCGGGCCGAGAAGGTGTCGATGTCCTGCGCCGTGCGCCCCGGCGCCGGGATGCCGGCGCCGACGTACCCGTTGGGATACTCGCGGGTGTCGCGCGAGAACGAGGCCTCGCCCCACACCGGCCCGGCCAGGTGCCCCTGGGCCTGGGCCGTCAGGGTATGGCCCGTGTACTGCCAGTTGGTGCCGATGGCGTTGTTTTCGGCGTAGCCGTAACGGACCGTCACCGACGACACCCGGGGCTTGATCCAGTAGCGGGCGAACAGGCCGGCGGTGTTGCGCCGGGCGTCGCGGTCGTTCAGCACCATGTTGGCGAACACCACCTCGAAATCGTCCTTGCCCCAGCCCAGGTTGGCGCCCACCTGGATCTCCGGCGTCAGGAAGATGTTGGCGTCGGCGTTCACGTTGTGGCTCAGGCTGTGGCCGGCGTGGGTGTCCCAGCTTTCCTCGCGGAAGTCGTAGGACACGCCGAACGAGCCCGGCTTGCCGTCCAGCCGGAAATTGCGCCGCACGAACAGGCCCGGGTTGATGACCCCCAGGTTGTACTCGCTGGGCGCATCGGCCTGGCCCGGGTCCTTGCCCTGGGTGTTGTGCAGCATGTCGACGGTCAGGGTGGCGCCCAGCGACCAGTCCCGGTCCTGGTAGAACCGGTAGGCGCCCTGCAGGGACAGGCCGTAGTTTTCGCTTTCCTTGTGACCGTTGTAGGTGGTCACGTCGGGCACCAGGGCCGAATTGCTGTCCTTGCCGTAGAAGGCGCGGGCCGACAGGTCCCAGGCGCGCTTGCCGGGTTCGGGGTCGGCCTGCGGCTTGGGTGGGGCCGGGGACTCGAAATCGGCCAGGGCCGGGCCCATGGGGCCCAGGACCAACCCGAGTCCGATCAGGAATGCCGCTTTGCGCATGAAACGACCGTCCCCCGTTTGCCGCCGCCGCCTCCCCCGTTCTTAGTGTGCATTCCTGGTTGAGGCAAGCGGAATGCATCCCATCAAGGGTTGGCCGGCGGTTTGATCACGGCCTTGTAGGCGTGCCAGCTCGCATGGCCGATGAGCGGCAGGGTGACCGCCAGGCCGATGTACAGGCTGACCAGCCCGGCCGCCGTGAACACCACCACCAGGGCCGCCCACACGGCCATCACCCGGGCGTTGATGACCACCGCGGCGAAACTGGTGCCCACGGCCTGCAGGAAGTCCACCTTGCGGTCCAGCATCATGGGCAGGGCCATGGCGCCCATGGCAAAGGCCAGACTGGCCATCACGCAGCCCACCACGGTGCCGATGCCCAGGAACACCCAGCCGTCCAGCGAGAACAGGGCGGCGTTCACCATGTCCTTCAGGGTCAGCGGCACGTAGGGGAACGACAGGGCGAAGATCATCACCGCCAGGCGCATCCAGATGAACAGGAACAGCACCAGGGCCAGGCCCAGGGCCAGCAGGTGCACCGGATTGGCCCGCCAGGCCGTGAAGGCCATGCCCAGGTGGGGCTTCCTGCCGTCCTCCAGGGCCCGACTGATGGCGTACAGCCCCACGGTGAGGGCCGGACCGACCAGCAGGAAGCCCTCGATCATGGGGGCGATCAGGTATTCGTATCCGGCCCGGTACAGGCCCACGGTGAGGACGATCCCGGCCAGGACGAAGAACAGGCCGTAGGTCAGGCTGGTCAGGCCCGAGGCGCGGAAATCCCGCCACCCGGCGGCCAGCCACTTGAAGGTGTCTTCCACCGATACCTTGTTCACCCGGTCGGCGAAGGGAAACAGGTTCGCCGGCTGCGGCGCGGGCTCGTGCTGGTTCATGGCAACCCCCGAATGGACGTGTTGTTCCCAAGAATTATTTGTTGTTACGGGGATTGTGCGGGATTCCGGCAGAAAAGCAATCGGTCAGCCGGGCGGCCAGCCGGGCGGCCAACCGGTCACCGACGGTCTGGCAGCCCGCCGCGCCGTGGTTTATAACGGACGCCCTTCGCGCCCGCATCCGAGGAGAGGCCCCCATGCCCGCCTACCGATCCCGCACCTCCACCGAAGGCCGCAACATGGCCGGCGCCCGCAGCCTGTGGCGCGCCACGGGGATGACCGACGAAGACTTCGGCAAGCCCATCATCGCCGTGGTGAACTCCTTCACCCAGTTCGTGCCCGGCCACGTGCACCTGAAGGACCTGGGCCAGATGGTGGCCCGCGAGATCGAGGCCGCCGGCGGCGTGGCCAAGGAATTCAACACCATCGCCGTGGACGACGGCATCGCCATGGGCCACGACGGCATGAAGTACTCGCTGCCCAGCCGTGAGCTCATCGCCGACAGCGTCGAGACCATGATCGCGGCGCACTGCTTCGACGCCATGATCTGCATCCCCAACTGCGA
>JAGREA010000046.1 GCA_020446745.1 Rhodobacterales bacterium
CGACCGGGTGTGCGATTTGCTGCGCCGGCGGGGCTTCGGCCACGCCCTGGTGGACCTGGGCGAACAGCGGGCCACCGGCCCCCGCGACGCCGCCGGCGCGCCCTGGCGCCTGCTGGGCCCGGCGGGCCGGATGCTGGACCTGCGGGGCGGCGCCGTGGCCACCTCGGCCGGGTCGGGCACGGTGTTCGACGCCACGGGCCTGCGCCATCACCTGATCGACCCGCGCACGGGCGCCTGCGCCAACCGTTACGGCAGCGTCACCGTGGCGGCGCCCACGGCGGCCCTGGCCGACGCCCTGTCGACGGCGCTGTACGTCATGGCCCCCGCCCCGGCCCGCCGCCTGCTGGCCGGCCGGCCGGACATTTCGGCCTGGGCCACGGGGTTGGACGGGTCGCGGGTCGCCCTGTAGAACGCCACCTCGCATGGGGCGACAATGCTTCGAGACGCGCCTTCGGCGCTCCTCAGCATGAGGCCTAACATATTGAAAAACCTCACCCTGAGGAGGCCGCGCAGCGGCCGTCTCGAAGGGTTGGGGCCGCCTGGACCGGTGTCAGTGGGCCTCGGCCCAGGTGCGGCCGGTGCCGGCGTCCACCACCAGGGGCACGTCCAGCACCGCCGCGCCTTCCATCACCCGGCGCACCACCTGGGTGGTCTTTTCCACCTCGGCCTCGGGGACCTCGAAGATCAGTTCGTCGTGCACCTGCAGCAGCATCCTGGCCGCCAGGCCGGCTTCCGTCAGGGCGTCGGGCAGGCGGATCATGGCCCGCTTGATGACGTCCGCCGCGCCGCCCTGGATGGGCGCGTTGATGGCCGCCCGCTCGGCGAAGTTCCGCATGGACGGGTTGCGGTCGTTGATGCCCCGCGTGTGGATGCGGCGCCCGAACAGCGTCGCCACGTAGCCGTGGGTGCGGGCGTGCTCCTTGGTGCGCTCCATGTAGTCGCGGATGCCCGGGTACTTGGCGAAATAGGCGTCGATGTAGGCCCCGGCCTCGCCGCGCGAGATGCCCAGCTGCCGGGCCAGCCCGAAGGCCGAGATGCCGTAGACGATGCCGAAGTTGATGGCCTTGGCCTGGCGCCGCACCATGGGGTCCATGCCCTCGATGGGCACGTCGAACACCTGGGACGCCGTCATGGCGTGGATGTCCTGGCCCTCGTGGAAGGCCTGCTTCAGGGCCTCGATGCCGGCCACGTGGGCCAGCAGGCGCAGCTCGATCTGTGAATAGTCGGCCGACAGCAGCACGTGCCCGGGCTCGGCCACGAAGGCCTGGCGGATCTTGCGCCCTTCCTCGGTCCGCACCGGAATGTTCTGCAGGTTGGGGTCCGACGAGGCCAGGCGCCCCGTGGCCGCCCCGGTCATGGCATAGGACGTGTGGACCCGCCCCGTTTCCGGGTTGATCTGGGTCAGCAGGGCATCCGTGTAGGTGCTTTTCAGCTTGGCCAGCTGGCGCCAGTCCAGCACCCGGGCCGGCAGGTCGTGGCCCTGGGCGGCCAGGTCTTCCAGCACGTCGGCGCCGGTGGCGTAGGCCCCCGTCTTGCCCTTCTTGCCGCCGGGCAGGGACATCTCGTCGAACAGGATCTCCCCCAACTGCTTGGGCGAACCCACGTTGAACTCGCGCCCGGCCAGCTTGTGGACTTCCACCTCCAGATCGCCCAGGCGCCGGGTGAAGTCGTCGCTCAGGGACTTCAGCACCGCCGCGTCGGCCTTGATGCCGGCCCGCTCCATGGCCTCCAGCACCGGGATCAGCGGGCGTTCCAGGGTCTCGTAGACCGTCACCATGCGCTCGGCCAGCAGGCGCGGCTTCAACAGGCGGTACAGGCGCGCCGTGATGTCGGCGTCCTCGGCCGCGTAGTCCAGGGCCTTGTCCAGGGCCACCCGGTCGAAGGTCACCTGGGATTTGCCGGTGCCGGTCACGTCCTTGTACTTGATGGTGGTGTGGTCCAGGTGGATCAGCGCCAGTTCGTCCATGCCGTGGCCGTGGGCCCCGGCGTCCAGCACGAAGCTGAGCACCATGGTGTCGTCCACGGGGCCGATGTCGATGCCGTGGCGGATCAGCACCTGGCGGTCGTACTTGATGTTGTGGCCCACCTTCAGGACGCCCGGGTCCTCCAGCAGGGGCTTGAGGATGGCCAGGGCCTCGTCGAACGGCACCTGGGGCGGGCGTTCGCCGCCACCGTCCCCCGCCCCGTCCAAATCAAGGGCACCCTGGGCCGCCGCGCCGACATGGGCCAGGGGGATGTAGCAGGCCCGCCCGGCCTCCAGCGCCAGGGACACGCCCACCAGTTGGGCGGCCATGGAATCCAGCGACGTGGTTTCCGTGTCCACGGCCACGGTGCCGGCCCGGGTGGCCGCCGCCACCCAGCCCTTCAGGGTGTTGGCGTCCTGCACCAGCATGTATTGGGCCGCTTCCGGCGTCGGTTCCGGGGCGTCCAGTCCCGCCGCCGCGGCGTCGGCATCCGACACCCGGCTGCGCACCTTGGACATCAGCGAGGTGAAATTCTGTTCCTTCAGGAAGTCCAGCAGCAGGGCCGGGTCGGTGTCGCGCACCGCCATGTCGTCCAGGCTGATGGGCGTGGGGGCGTCGGTGCGCAGGCGCACCAGGTCGCGCGACACCCGGGCCATGTCGGCCTGCTCGATCAGGCTCTGGCGCCGCTTGGGCTGCTTGATCTCCCCGGCCCGGGCCAGCAGGGTGTCCAGGTCGCCGTATTCGTTGATCAGCTGGGCCGCCGTCTTGATGCCGATGCCGGCCACGCCGGGCACGTTGTCTGACTAATCGCCGGCCAGGGCCTGGACCTCGACCACCTTTTCCGGGCCCACGCCGAACTTTTCCACCACCTCGTCGGGGCCGATGATCCGGTTCTTCATGGCGTCCAGCATGGTCACGCCATCGCCCACAAGCTGCATCAGGTCCTTGTCCGACGACACGATGGTCACCTCGGCCCCGGCCTCGCGGGCCAGGCGGGTGTAGGTGGCGATCAGGTCGTCGGCCTCGAAGCCCTCGGCGTCCACGGCGGCCACGTTGAGCGCCGTCACGGCGTCGCGCACCAGGGCGAACTGGGGAATCAGCTCGTCGGGCGGCGGCGGCCGGTTGGCCTTGTAGTCGGGGTAGATGTCGCTGCGGAAGGTCTTGCGGGCCCGGTCGAACACCACGGCCACGTGGTCGGCGTCGGTCTCCTCCAGCAGCTTCATGACCATGGTGGTGAAGCCGTACACGGCGTTCACCGGCGTGCCGTCGGGGCGGCTGAGCGGCCGGATGGCGTGGAAAGCGCGGAAGATGAACCCCGAGCCGTCAATCAGGAACACATGACGGGGGGCGGGTTTGGCCTCGGTCAATGTCCGGCTGGCGCGGCCTTGGCCGCTTCGTCCAGCACGAACCGGCGCGAGCAGTAGGGGCAAACCACCTCGTTGGAGGGGCCGATCTTCAGGTACACGGCCGGGTGGCCCAGGGCGCCGCCGCCGCCGTCGCAGGCCACGGTGCGGGTTTCGACGGTGACGGTTTCGGTAACGTCCATGGGGCACCTCCGGGCGGGCCGGGCCGGCGATGGCGCCGGCGCGCGTGTTGACCAGGCAGACGGCCGGATGATACCGATTGCGGCCCGACTTGCAATGGCGGTCTGATGCCGCCATATGGCCTTGAGCAATCCGCGGAAGCCCATGCCCGATAGCACCCCCCTGCCCGAATACGCCGTCGAGGTCGAGAACCTGGACAAGACCTACGCGGCCAGCAACCGCCAGCCCGCCAAGCGGGCCCTGAAGGATGTCACCTGCCGGGTGCCCCGGGGCTCGTTCTTCGGCCTGCTGGGGCCCAACGGGGCGGGCAAGTCGACGCTGATCAACATCCTGGCCGGCATGGTCACCAAGACCGGCGGCACGGCCCGCATCTGGGGCCACGACATCGATACCGAGATGCGCGCCGCCCGGCGCTCCATCGGCGTGGTGCCCCAGGAACTGAACATCGACCCCTTCTTCACCCCGCGCGAGCTGCTGGACCTGCAGGCCGGCCTGTACGGCGTGCCCAAGGCCCAGCGGCGCACCGACGAGATCCTGTCGGCCATCGGCCTGTCCGACAAGGCCGGGGCCTATGCCCGCACCCTGTCGGGCGGCATGCGCCGGCGCCTGCTGGTGGGCAAGGCCATGGTGCACCGGCCGCCGGTGCTGGTGCTGGACGAACCCACGGCGGGGGTGGACATCGAACTGCGCCGCCAGTTGTGGGACCACGTGCGCAGCCTGAACGCCCGCGGCGTGACCGTGCTGCTGACCACCCACTACCTGGAAGAGGCCCAGGCCCTGTGCGACCGCATCGCCATCATCAACCACGGCCGGCTGATCGCCTGCGACACCACGGAAGCCCTGCTGCGGCGCCTGGATTCCAAGGAACTGACCGTGCAGGTGGACCGCGACCTGGAGACCGTGCCCGAGGCCCTGGCCCAGGCCTACACCGTCGAGATGAAGGGGCCCCGGCGCCTGACGTTCCGCTTCGCCCCCAGCCGGGTGGGCAGCGGCCGCATCCTGGAGGACCTGGCCCGCGAGGGCCTGGGGGTGGTGGACCTGACCACCGACGAGGCGGACCTGGAAGACATCTTCATCCGCCTGACCAGCGCGCCCGAGGAGGAATCGGCGGCGTGACGCCCCGCCGGGCCTGGATCGTTCCCCTTCTGCTGGCCCTGCTGGCTGCCTGCACCCCGCGCCTGGCCCCGCCCGGCGAGCTTACCGTTCCCCCCGCCCTGGTGGTGGACCCCACGGGCGCCACGGGCCTGACCGGCGCCGGCCTGCGCATGGCCGACGGCGCCGTGCTGCCGCTGCGCGTGTGGCGCACGGACGGCCCGCCCCGGGCCGCCGTGCTGGCCCTGCACGGCTTCAACGACCACAGCCGCTTCATCGCCGACGCCGCCCGGGCCCTGAACGGCCACGGCGTGGCCGTCTATGCCTATGACCAGCGGGGCTTCGGCGGGGCGCCCCACCGGGGTCTGTGGCCGGGGTGGGAAGCCCTGGCCGCCGACGTGGCCGTGGCGGCGCGCCTGGTGCGGGGCGACCTGCCGCCGGGCACGCCCCTGGTGCTGCTGGGCGAAAGCATGGGCGGCGCCGTGGCCCTGGCGGCCACCACCGACCCGGCCGTGGCCCCGCCCGCCGTGGATGCCCTGGTGCTGTCGGCCCCGGCCGTGTGGGGGCGCGCCACCATGCCCTTCTACCAGCGCGCCGGCCTGTGGCTGGCCGCCCACCTGACCCCGGCCCTGAAGGCCACGGGGCGGGACCTGGGCATCCAGGCGTCCGACAACATCGCCATGCTGCGGGCCCTGGGCCGCGACCCGCTGATCATCAAGGCCACCCGGTTCGATACCCTGTGGGGCCTGGCCAACCTGATGGACCGGGCCCTGGCGGCGGCGCCCCGGGTGGGGCGGAACCCGCCCCTGCCGGTGCTGATCCTCTATGGCGAGAAGGACGAGGTGATCCCCCGCGGGCCCACCCGCCAGTTCCTGGCCGCCCTGCCCGATCCGCCGCCGGCGCCCCGGGCCGTGGCGCTCTATGCCGACGGCTGGCACATGCTGATGCGCGACCTGCAGGCCCCGGTGGTGATCGGCGACATCGCCGCCTGGATCGCCGATCCGGCCCGCCCCCTGCCCTCGGGCGCCGGGGGGCGGCCCTGGCGGCGGCTGACCGACTGATGTCACTTGAAGGTGATATGCAGTCGCCTCTTCAATCGGTGTAGTCTCTTCCCCACATGCCAAGAAACACCCCCGCGAAGGGTCGGGGGGACGCCCACCATTCCGGGAGACGATGACCATGTGCGACCTGCACGGATGCGGAGACGACACCAAGAACCTTCCCCTGCCGCCGGTGGCGGCGGCCGACCGCCGGGCCTTCCTGGCCGGCCTGGCGGCCCTGCCCCTGGCCACGGTGCTGGCCTATCCGGACCTGGCCCGGGCGGCCGCCGGCACCACCACGGACATCACCGTGCCCACGCCGTCCGGCGGCACGGCCATGGGCGCCCTGGCCCTGCCCAAGGGCGACGGCAAGGCGCCGGCGGTGCTGCTGATCCACGAATGGTGGGGACTGAACGACCAGATCAAGGCCGTGGCGGCGGAGCTGGCCGAGCTGGGCTACATCGCCCTGGCCGTGGACCTGTACGGCGGCAAGTACGGCTCGACGCCCCAGGAGGCCAAGGCCCTGATGCAGGGTCTGGACCCCAAGGCGGCGACGGAACAGCTGGTGACCCTGGTGGGCTGGCTGAAGGGGCATGAACGCAGCACCGGCAAGGTGGGCACCATGGGCTGGTGCTTCGGCGGCGGCTGGTCGCTGAACGCCTCGCTGGCCACCAAGGTGGACGCCACGGTGATCTACTATGGCCGGGTCACCAAGTCGGCGGCCGACCTGGCGTCGCTGTCCAGCCCGGTGCTGGGGCATTTCGGCACCCTGGACAAGTCCATCAACCCCAAGATGGTGGGCGAATTCGAGGCCGCCATGGCCGAGGCCGGCAAGACCGACCTGACGGTGCACTGGTACACGGCCAACCACGCCTTCGCCAACCCGACGGGGTCGCGCTACGACGCCGACGACGCGGCCCTGGCCTGGGCCCGCACGCGGACGTTCCTGCGCAAGAACCTGGGCTAGGCGTTACCGGGGCATCGCCGGCGCCGGAGGCCGTGGGGCCTCCGGCTTTCGCCCTTGAACGCAGTGCGGTGATTGCGTAATGTGCCGCACGCCGCGCCCCCGGCCCTGCCGGGGGTTTCGCGCCCAGGGCATAGGCACCCGTAGCTCAGCTGGATAGAGCGCTGCCCTCCGAAGGCAGAGGTCACAGGTTCGAATCCTGTCGGGTGCGCCATTTCTTTCGAAATGGCCGCCCTCTTATCCAAATAGGAGTTCGAACTTTGTTCGAACGGGTGCGCCATTTCTCTCGAAATGGCCGCCCTCTTATCCAAATAGGAGTTCGAACTTGTTCGAACGGGTGCGCCATTTTCCCCATGTGCCAGAATCCGTCCAGGCTGTACCCTGTGGTATCGTTGACCCCCTGATGGCAACGGGCGGCAGGGCCGTCCGGGCCTGGCAGACCCCCACATGAGAACCATCCGGATCCTCGAACACATCTCGCTGGATGGCGTGATCCAGGCGCCGGGAGGCCCCGAAGAGGACCGGGACGGCGGGTTCGCCCACGGCGGATGGTCGGCGCCGTTTTTCGATCCGGCGGCGGGCGCGGCCATCGTCGCCGCCCACGGGGCGCGCTTCGACCTGCTCCTCGGCCGGCGCACCTACGACATCTTCGCCGGCTACTGGCCGCACCAGAGCAACCCCATGGCCGACAGCCTGAACGCCGCCGCCAAGCATGTCGCCACCCACAACCCCGGCACCCTGGCATGGGGCCCGGCCCAGGGCCTGGGGCGGGACATCGTCGCCGGTGTGCGCGCCGCCAAGGCGGCCGACGGGCCCCCCATGATCGTCTGGGGGAGTTCCACGCTCGCCCCCGTGCTGCTGGAACACCGGCTGGCCGACGAAGTCCTGCTGCTGGTCTGCCCCATCTTCCTGGGCGCCGGCAAGCGCCTCTTCCCGGCCGGCGCGCCCCCGCAGGAACTGGCCCTGGTGGAAACCCGGGCCGCCGCCTCGGGCGTCCTCATCAATACCTACCGGCCGAACGGGCCCATACGGACGGGCTCGTTCGATGACCCGCCGGCCACGTGACGGGTGAACCACGCCCCGCGCGGCTATGCCGCGGCCCGCGGGATTGAACGGCGTCGCCATCCCGTCCCTCGACGGGGTTGGGGCGGACCTCACGAAACCAACGGGGCCTTTCATGCTGAAGCTGATAACGGGGCGGGTGTCGAACGGCGCGGCGTCGGTGGTCTATCATGCGGGCGGCGCCGGGCCGGCCGTCTGTCTGCTGCCGTCGCGGGGGCGGGGGGCGGGTGATCTGCGCGCCCTGGCGGCGGCCCTGGTCGAGCGGGGCTTCCGGGTCCTGCTGCCCGAACCCCGGGGCATCGGCGGCAGCACCGGCCCCTACGACGGCGCCGACTTCCACGACCTGGCCGCCGACGTGGCCGCCGTGATCGCCGCCGAGACAGCCGAGGCCGAACGGATCATCGTCGCCGGCCACGCCTTCGGCCACTTCATCGCCCGCACCCTGGCCGCCGATATTCCCGACCGCCTCCGGGGCCTGGTGTTCCTGGCCGCCGGTGGCGCCACCTGGGCCGACGCGCTGACCCGGGCCACCGACCTGCTGGGCCAGCCGGGGGTGCCCCGCGCCGATCGCCTGGCGGCCCTGCGCCTGGCCTTCTTCGCCCCCGGCAACGACCCGGAACCCTGGCTGGACGGCTGGCACGCCGACGTGGCGGCGGGCCAGAGCGCGGCCCGCCACCGCACCGACCGGGAAACCTGGTGGCACGGCGGCACCGCGCCAATCCTGGACGTGATCGGCCGCCAGGACCCCTTCCGCGCGCCGGACCACCACCAGGACTATGCCCGCGAATTCGGCGGCCGCGTGACCCTGCGCTTCATCGACGGCGCCAGCCACGCCCTGCCCGACGAACGGCCCACCGAGGCCGCCGACGCCATCGCCGCCTGGGCCCGGGCGCTGGGCTGACCGCCGCGCCAGCCTGCGGCGCCCCCTTCCCGACTTGTCCCTTCCCGACTTGTATTGCCGGCCAAAGGCCCTACGTTGCTGGGGGCCGGGTGCCGCGCGCGCGGCGGCCGGCCCTGGGGGAAGAAATCGACAAACCAAGAACGGGGCCTGGACCACAGCCATGACCGACAAGCACCACAACGCCGACACCACATCCGCGCCGGAAGGCTATACCGTCAACAACCGGGGGCAGGCCTTCTGGAACGAGCGGTACGCCCGCAAGGATTTCGTGTGGACGGTGACGCCCAACCGCTTCCTGGCCGCCGAGGTGGCCGACCTGGCCCCCGGCCGGGCCCTGGACCTGGCCGCCGGCGAGGGCCGCAACAGCGTGTGGCTGGCCGAAAAGGGCTGGACCGTGCGGGCCGTGGACTTCGCCGACGTGGCCCTGGACAAGGCCCGGCAGCTGGCCGAATCCCGCCAGGTTTCGGCCCGCGTCACCCCCCTGGTGGCCGACCTGCTGACCTATGCCCCCGAGGCCCGCACCTATGACCTGGTGGTGATGTGCTACCTGCAGCTGCCCCAGGACGAGATGGGGCCCATCCTGGCCCGGGCGGCCGAGGCCGTGGCGCCGGGCGGCACCTTGTTCCTGGTGGCCCACGATTCGGAAAACCTGGAACACGGCCACGGCGGCCCCCAGCGGCCCGAGGCGCTGTACACCGCCGAACAGGTGGTGGCGGCCCTGGACGGCGCCCTGGAGATCGAGAAGGCCGAACGGGTGGAACGCCCCGTGGAAACGGACGACGGCGTGAAGGTGGCCCTGGACTGCCTGGTCCGCGCCCGCCGCCCCTAGGGGCCGTCAGCCCTCGGTTACCGTGGCGGCCACGTAGCGCAGGCCCTGCAGGGCCGTCTGGAAGCGGGCGTCGTCGCGGTCCTCGGGGTGGACCATGTAGGCGGGGCGCGAGAAGCTGGGCCGGTCCTTCAGGATGAACAGGCGCCCGGCCTCCACGTGCGAACGGACCAGGCGCCGGGGGAAATAGCCGGCGCCGCCGTTGCCCAGGATGTGCTGCAGGCCCAGGGGGCCGTGGCTGATCCACAGGCTGGTGGCCTCCAGCCCGGAAAAGGCCGTGCCGTGGCTGATCTGGAATTCCGGGCCCCAGTCCACGTACACGTAGTCGTCGGCGTGGGGCGCCCGCGAGGCCGGGTCCGTGGCCACCAGCACCAGCTGTTCGTCCAGCAGTTCCTCGATCACGAAGCCGGGCCGGTTGTGGGGCGTGTACAGCACCGCGATGTCGATCTGCCCGTCCAGCAGCATGCGCATCAGGCCCTCGGACAGGCCCACCTCGGCCCGGATGGCCAGGTCGGGCACGGCGGCGCGCATCCAGGGAATCCACCGCACCATCAGGCGGTCCCACAGGGTGAACTGGCCGCCCACGGCCAGCAGCCCGTCGAACCGCGCCGACAGGCCCACTTCTTGCCGGGCCTGCTGCCAGGTGCGCACCAGGTTTTCCGCATAACGGCGGAACTGGGCCCCGGCCGGGGTCAGGGTGGCGCCGGCCTTGCTGCGCTGGAACACCGGCTGGCCCAGCAGGGATTCCAGGGTCCGCACCCGGGTGCTGACCGTCGACTGGGTCACGTTGATCTGCTCGGCGGCCCGGTTGAAGGTGCCCGTCTCGACGATGGCCAGGAAGGTGCGGGCCAGCTCGGTATCCATGGTCGGCGTCCGTATGTTTGATCGATATAAGAGGTATGATTTACCTATTATATCGAAAAAATAGCTATCGTGAAGCCGGTCGACGGACCTGGGCCCGGAACCGCGCCGCCAGCCGGTCCGGCAGGCGCGCCCAGACCTTCCTGCGCTCCAGGCTCCGCACGATCACCAGATGCTCGTGCCGTCCAAATCCCCGTTTTCTGCGCATATTCCCTCTCCGCATTGAACCCCGGGACGGGTGCCGAAAGGGTGGGCGGCGGACCCGGGATGGCGCCGCCGGCACCCACCGGGCGCCCTTCCATGGGTGATCGTCGGGGCAAACCGGAAAACATGCAAATTGAATTGAATGATACTTGTTGTGCGATTTTTCGATTTATTGACCATCGCAAGGCCGGCAAAGCCCAAGCGTTTCCATGGAGAAACGCGAAGGGTGCCCCGAAACCCGCCGGGCTCTTTTCCACAGGCCTTTCAAGAGGTTCGAAATTATCGATATCATCTAAAGATTAATTTCGCTATCTCGGCCATGCGGGCGGTGGCACGATCCCCGGGTCCGACCACGGACATGCTTTTCCACCCGGAGAGATTCATGAAGACCACCCTTGCCCTTGCCGCCGTGCTGGCCGCGACCCTGATGTCCGGCCCGGCCCAGGCGGTGGACGTGAAGAACGCCGACGATGAGTCCCACGTCGTCCTCGTGGAGGACTCCAACGGCGAACGTCAGGTCACCATTGCCGGCGGTGAAACCGCGGCCCCCATCTGCGACGTCTGCGTCCTGACCCTGGGCGACGACGTTGTCGATGCCGAAGGCCAGCAGACGGTGATGATCAAGGGCGGCCGGCTCACCATCAGCGAATAGCACCGGCTGCCCCGACTGGCGACCCGGCCGTCCCGCGCGGCCGGGCGCCAGTTGCTTTTTTCCCGGTGCATCCAACCAGCCACATGCGAGAACCCGCCATGGAAGACATCTTCAAGCCTCCATCCAAATCGTCGAAGTCCCCCGCCAAGTCCCCTGCCACCGCCTCCCCCACCCCCGCTTCGTCCGCCCATTCGGCCCCCCATTCGGCTCCCCATTCGGCCCCGGCATCCAAGGCCCGGGGCATCGGCACGCTGGGCCCCGTGGCCGACCTGGAAACCCACCTGCCGGCCGAGTGGTGGCGCGACCTGTTCAATTCCGTCTACCTGAAGACCGACGGCGACGTGGTGGAAAACGACGCCAACACGGTGCGCGACATCGACGCCCTGCTGGACAGCATCGAGCTGGCCCCCGACGACCGCATCCTGGACCTGTGCTGCGGCCAGGGCCGCCATGCCCTGGAGCTGGCCGGCCGGGGCTTCACCCAGGTCACCGGCGTGGACCGGTCGCGCTACCTGATCCGCCTGGCCCGGCGCCGGGCCCAGGCCCGGGCCCTGCCCGTGGTGTTCCGCGAAGGCGATGCCCGCGCCGTGCGCCTGCCCGACAGCGGCCTGGACGTGGTGCTGATGATGGGCAACTCGTTCGGCTATTTCGACCGCGAGGCCGACGACCACAAGGTGGTCGAGGGCCTGAAGCGCATCCTGCGCGGCGGCGGCACCCTGGTGCTGGACCTGACCGACGGCACCTGGATGCGCGACCATTTCGAGCGCCGGTCCTGGGAATGGATCGACCAGAACCACTTCGTGTGCCGCGAGCGGTCGCTGTCGCGCGACGCCCAGCGCCTGATCACCCGCGAGGTGGTGACCCATGCCGAACGCGGCGTGATCGCCGACCAGTTCTATGCCGAGCGCCTGTACGACCGCGAGCGCATCGCCGCCATGCTGACCGGCCAGGGCTTCCGCGACGTGCGATTCCACGATTCCCTGACCACCGATTCCGACCGCGGCCAGGACCTGGGCATGATGGCCCACCGCCTGCTGATCACCGCCCGTGCCCCGCGCAAGCCGGCCGTCCCGGCCCGCGGCCGCCGCCGGCCGGTGGACCGCAAGGTGACCGTGCTGCTGGGCGACCCGCGCCTGCCCGATCCGGTGAAGCGCGGCGGCCAGTTCAACGAGGAGGACTTCGACACCATCCGGCGCCTGAAGACGGCCCTGGAGGAGCTGGACGGCCACGCCTTCACCTACCTGGACAACCACGCCACCCTGCAGCGCGACCTGGAGCGCGGCCAGCCGGACCTGGTGCTGAACCTGGCCGACGAGGGCTTCCGCAACGACGCCTTCATGGAACTGCACGTGCCGGCGCTGCTGGAAATGACCGGCCTGCCCTACACCGGCGCCGGGCCGGCCTGCCTGGGCCTGTGCTACGACAAGACCCTGGTGCGCGCCGTGGCCGAGGGCGCCGGCATCCCCGTGCCGCTGGAAACCTACGTGTCGTCGGTGGACCAGGCGGCCACCCTGCCGGCCACCTTCCCGGCGCTGATGAAGCCGTCGTTCGGCGACAGCTCCATCGGCATCACCCAGCAGGCGGTGGTCCATTCGGCCGAGGAACTGGTGGCCTATCGCGACCGCCTGCGGGAAACCCTGCCGGGCCGCCCCATCCTGGTGCAGGAATTCCTGGCCGGGGCCGAATACAGCGTGACCCTGATCGGCAACCCCGAAAACGGCCTGCAGGCCCTGCCGGTGCTGGAGGTGGACTACGGCAACCTGCCCGACAACCTGCCGCGCATCCTGGGCTATGAATCCAAGTGGGAGCCCGATTCCCCCTACTGGGAGCGCATCGCCTATCGCCCGGCCGACCTGGACCCCGAGGTGGAGCGGGCCATGATCGCCCACAGCAGCCTGCTGTTCGGCCGCCTGCGGTGCCGCGACTACGCCCGCTTCGACTTCCGCGCCGACGGCGCCGGGGTGGTCAAGCTGCTGGAGGTGAACCCCAACCCGGGCTGGTGCTGGGACGGCAAGATGAACCTGATGGCCGGGTTCACGGGCATGGACTACCCCGACCTGCTGCGGGCCATCCTGGACGCCGCCTGGGCCCGCGTGACCCAGGGCGTGGAGACCGCCGACGCCCTGTCCCTGGTGGGCTAGCCCGCCGTCGCGGCCTCGCCGCCGGGCCGGGTGGGCAGGGTCACGGTGAAGGCGGCGCCCCGGTCGGGCGCCGTCTCGAAGCCGATGTGCCCGCCGTGCTGGTCGACGATGCGCTTGACGATGGCCAGGCCCAGGCCCGTGCCCATGGTGCGGGTGGTGAAGAAGGGGTCGAACAGGCGGTCCCGGTGCTCGTCGGGCACGCCCGGGCCCTGGTCGGCCACGGTGATCAGCACCTCGTTGCCCCGGTCCGAAACGGCCACGCGGGCGGTGATGGTGACGGCGCCGCCGTCCGGCGAGGCCTGGACGGCGTTTTCCAGCAGGTTGCGGAACAGGCGGATGAGCTGCGCCCGGTCGCCCCACACGGGCGGCAGGTGGCCCAGGGCTTCGGGCGCCAGCAGGACCCCGCGGTCGGCCGCCAGGGGGGACACGGTGATGATGGCCGCCTCGACGATGCCCCGGGGATCCTGCCAGTCGCGCTTGGGCGTTTCCGGGCGGGCGAAGGTCAGCATGTCCGACAGCACGGCTTCCATGTAGGCGATCTGCTGGCTGGCCAGATCCCACTGCTGGCCGCGCTCGTCCACCGGGTCGGCGCAGCCGTCCTCCAGGGTGCGCAGGGTCACCTTCACCGAAGTCAGGGCGTTGCGCAGGTCGTGGGCCACCATGGCCGCCATGCGGCCCAGGGCCGCCAGCTCCTGGGTGCGCGCCGCCTCGGCCAGGGAGGCCAGCATGTGGCGCAGGCCGTCGGCCAGGGTGCCGATCTCGTCGCGGGCGGTGACCGGCAGGGCCACGTCCGTCTCGCCGGCGGCGATGCGCCCGGCGGCCTGGGTCAGGGCCGTCACCGGGCGGGTCAGGTAGGCCGTGGCGCCGCCGATGCTGAGCCCCAGGAAGGCGCACACGGCCAGCAGGGTGATGTACAGGTGGTCGCGCAGGTTGGCCCCGGCTTCCATGATCTTGGTCTGCGGCACCACGTGGCCCACCACCAGGGTGCGCACGCCGTCCTTTTCGTCCCAGGCGCCGGGCAGGTCCACGCGGGTCACCGAAAGCAGGTGGTCGGTGGCCTTGATGGCCGTGGAATCCTCGGTCTCGGCCTGCATCCAGGCGGCCCATTCGGTGGGCACGCCGTAGTCGTCCTGCACCTTGTCGGTGCGGCCGAATTCGAAGGCGAAGGTGCGCCTGGGGTCGGGGTGGTACAGGTATTCGCCGCCGCAGTCGGTCAGGATCATGAAGCCGTCGGCGCTGGGGGCCACGATGTCCTTCAGCAGCACGTTGATGTCCATGTTGATGACGATCATGGCCACCATGTTGCTGGCGTCGTCGAATACCGGCGTGGTGATGCGCAGCATGGGCTGGTGGGGTTCCACGATGGCCCCGTGTTCCTGGTTCAGGTCCAGCTTCGAAACGAACACCTGGCCGTCGCCCAGGCCCAGGGTCTCGCGCACGTAGTAGCGGTCGGCCTTGCGCTGCAGGTCGGCCTGGCGCACGTCGCGGATGCCCCGGGCGTCCTGTTCCAGGCGCACCAGCTCGCGCCCCCCGTCGGCCACGCCGATCAGGCGAAGCTGGGCGTAGTAGGGCTTTTCCACCATGGCCGAGCGGAAGGCGCGCTTGAGCTGCACCCGGTGGATGCGCCGGGCTTCCTCGGCCCGTTCGTCGGGCAGCAGGCGGGCGGCATCCAGGCTGGCCAGCAGCAGGGCATCGGATTCCGCGCTCTCCACCTGGCCGCGCAGGGTGGCGCCCTCGCGTTCGGTGTAGCGGGTGGTGGTGGCGATGGACTGGTCGGTCAGCAGCCGCGTGGTCTGGTCCACCGTGTGCACGGCCACGCCGGCCAGGGTGGCCGTGGCGATGACGAAGGTGAACGCGAAAATCTTGTGCGGCAGCTTCATGGGCGGGCCTCGGGGTGCCGTTGCGCCGCATGAAACCGGACGGCTAGAATGAAGTCCAGCTTTTCCTTTCCGTCCGCGAGGGCCCGTGCCGCGCATCCTGATCACCGATGATGACGCCGCCATCTGCCGGTCGCTTGAAACGCACTACCGCCACCGGGGCCACGACATCGTCACCGCCGCCAACGCCGCCGAGGCCATGGCCCGCATCGAGGCCGAGCCCTTCGACGCCGTGGTCACCGACATCCGCATGCCCGGCGAGGACGGCCTGTCCCTGCTGCGGCGCATCCGCGCCGGGCACCCCAACCTGCCGGTCATCGTGATGACCGCGTTCCAGGACCTGGACAGCACCGTGTCGGCCATGCAGGGCGGGGCCGTGGACTACGTGCCCAAGCCCATCGACATCGGCGACCTGGACACGGCCCTGGACCGGGCCTTCGCCCAGCGGTCCGGCGGCGCGGCCGAACGCGACCCCGACGACCGCACCCTGATCCTGACGCCCGAGGACGGGACCTCGCCCATGGTCGGGCAGTCGGCCTGCATGCAGGACCTGTTCAAGCAGATCGCCCTGGTGTCGCAAAGCCGCGCCACGGTGCTGATCGAGGGCGAATCGGGCACCGGCAAGGAACTGGTGGCCCGGGCCATCCACCGGGCCGGGGCCAACGCGGCGGCGCCGTTCATGGCCGTCAACTGCGCCGCCCTGGTGGAGGACCTGCTGGAAAGCGAGATGTTCGGCCACGTGAAGGGGGCCTTCACCGGCGCCGTGTCGGCCCACCACGGCAAGATCGAGCTGGTGGGCGACGGCACCCTGTTCCTGGACGAGGTGGCCGAGCTGTCGCCGGCCATGCAGGGCAAGCTGCTGCGGGTGCTGGAGGCCCGGGAATACACCCGCGTGGGCGGCACCAAGGTGCAGACCACCGACGCCCGCTTCGTGTCCGCCACCAACGCCGACCTGGCGTCCCGGGTGGCCGAGGGCCGGTTCCGCGAGGACCTGTATTACCGCCTGAAGGTGATGACGCTGTTCACCCCGCCGCTGCGGGACCGGCGGGCCTGCTTCCCGCGCCTGATCAACCACCTGCTGCTGCGCATCAACCGCGACCTGCAGCGGCGCATCCAGGGCGTGACGGCCGACGCCATGGACCGCCTGACGGCCCACGACTGGCCGGGCAACGTGCGCGAGCTGGAAAACGTGCTGATGAAGGCCGCGGTCATGGAACGGGGCCGCATGATCACCCCCGATTCCCTGCCGTCGGACCTGGCCGGCCCGGGGGCCGATGGCGGCGCGGACCCGGCGGCGCCGGGTGGGGCCGGCCTGTCCACCCTGGACGACCTGGAACGCCGCCACATCGCCCACGTGCTGGCCCACACCCAGTGGCACAAGGGCCGGGCCTGCGAGATCCTGGGCATTTCCCGGCCCCGCCTGCAGCGCCAGATCGAACGGTATGGCCTGACGCCCGATTGAACGAAACGTTCAACCGCCCGGCCCGCTTCCACGATCCGTTCAGCCCCGCGGGCCTTCCTTTTCCTTGGAATAATTCCTAAAGACGGCCCAACCCCCCCTGTCCGGCGGCCCTTTCCCGAACGGCTGCGACCCCTTCGCAAGGGCACGGAACTTGCGTCGCGTACGTGTTGATTTGCGTATCGTCTGACAGCCCAAGGGGGGCATCATGTTCAGAATGTTGATTGTCGCGGCGGCCATGCTGCTGATGACGGGCCAGGCGCCGGCCGGCGCCGCGGTGCCGGAAAAGGTTTCGGCGGCCATGGCCCAGGAGAAGGGCTGCCTCTCGTGCCACGACGGCATCGAGGACATCCGCGAGGAAGGCAGCGACATGCTCAGCCAGGTCAAGGCCATCGCCGCCGACCTGGGTGATCCGGGCGGGTGCGTCACCTGCCACGGCGGCAACCCGCAGGGCCTGACGGCGGAAGAGGCCCACAAGGGCGCGCCCAAGGACCTGGCCGAAGGCGCCGGGCCGAAGGATTTCTATCCCGACCCGGGCAGCATCTGGATCGCCAGCCGCACCTGCGGCCAGTGCCACGCGGACTACGACTACCGCCTGGAACGGGCCCTGATGAACACCGAGGCCGGCAAGATCCAGGGCAACCTGCACACCTGGGGCATCCCGGAAACCTTCAATCACAAGGTGCCGTGGGGCAACTACGACGTGACCGACACCGATGGCACCAAGCCCATGGTCGGCACCGAGGCCTACATGGCCTACATGACCAAGATGATCGAGGACCACCCGGACCAGTTCCCCACGTCGCTGACCCAGGTGCCCCTGCCGACCGTCGACGAGATCGAGAAGGATCCCAAGCTGGCCGGCTTCACCTACCAGCGCCAGCAGTGCCAGCGCTGCCACACGGCCATCAAGGGCCGCGAGAAGCGTGGCGACTACCGGGGCATGGGCTGCTCGTCGTGCCACATCCTGTACGGCAACGAGGGCCTGTATGAAGGCAACGACCCGACCGTCGACAAGAAGGAAAAGGGTCACATGCTGCGCCACCGCATCCACGGCACCCGCAAGGCCGGCGGCGGCATCCCGGTGGAGACCTGCAATTCCTGCCACAACCGCGGCAAGCGCATCGGCGTCACCTACCAGGGCCTGATGGAGTTCCCCTACGGCAGCCCCTTCAACGCCCAGGGCGGCAAGCAGCCGAAGCTGCACACCAAGAACTACCTGTTCATCTCCGACGACCTGCACCACCAGATCCAGAGCCGCCCCGGCAACCCCAAGGGCGGGCTGCTGTGCCAGGACTGCCACACCAGCATCGACATGCACGGTGACGGCAACATCTTCGGCACCACCCTGGCGCAGGTGGAGATCGAATGCCAGGACTGCCACGGCACCACGGACAAGTTCCCCTGGGAACTGCCCCTGGGCTATTCCGAGGAGTTCGCCAAGGACCTGCCCGCCGACGGGCGCGGCATGACCAAGGACCTGCTGGCGGAAACCGAATCCTTCGCCACCACCTATCCGGCGATGGACGGCTACCTGCTGACCACCCGCGGCAACCCGTTCGGCAACGTGGTCAAGGACGGCAAGAAGGTCATCCTGCACTCGGCCACGGGCAACGACTTCGACGTGCCGCTGCTGAAGCAGCTGAAGATCGACGACACCTGGAAAAGCGACGACGCCATGGTCGCCATGAGCCGGGTGGAGAAGCACAACGAAAGCCTGGAGTGCTATGCCTGCCATGCCTCGTGGGTGCCGCAGTGCTACGGCTGCCACGTGAAGGTGGACTACGGCCCCGGCAAGGACGGCAAGCCGCTGATGGACACCGACTGGATCGCCGGTGGCTCGAAGCGGTTCCCCAACGGCCAGACGGCGGAATCGCCCCTGGGCACCCACGGCTTCAAGAGCCCCGGTCTGGTGTCCGAGACCCGCTCCTACCTGCGTTGGGAAGAGCCGGTGCTGGGCATCAACGGCGAAGGCCGCGTGACCCCGCTGATGCCGGGCTGCCAGGTGGTCTATACGGTGATCGACCGCAAGGGCAAGACCATCGCCCTGAACCAGACCGGCCGGTCCACCGACGAGGCCCGCGAGCTGAGCCAGGACCGGGTGCCCCTGGGCCTCGACATGGCCCCGGTGCAGCCGCACTCGGCGCAGCGCAAGGCGCGCACCTGCGAGAGCTGCCACAACAACCCGAAAGCCCAGGGTTACGGCATCTCGGGCGGTGTGTTCCAGACCCGCTACACCGAGGACATCGTCGAGGACCTGATCGACCAGAAGACGGGCAAGGTGATCCCCAAGAACTATGTCATCCAGATCCCCAAGATCGAGGGCATGGACTTCGACTGGTCGACCATCGTCAACGCCAAGGGCGAACAGGTGCAGACGGTGGGCACCCACTGGCCGCTCAGCCGCGCGCTGACCAAGGAAATGCGTGACGGCATGAACCGCACCGGCCTGTGCATGGGCTGCCATCGGGAGATGACCAACGCCGAACTGTGGGCCAAGGTCTCGACCCCCGGCACCCTGTCCGACGACCAGCACATCGAGCTGATGAACCAGATGATCAAGTCCTTCGCGGCGACCAAGAAGTAGGATCCGCCGCCTTCGGTGGGGGCGCCCGTCGCCCCCACCGGTCCTTTACCCGACCCCGCTCATTCGTTATGTCCTTTTCCCCTGCGGCCGGTCGCCCGGCCCGCCCCGTTCCGTTGGCTCCGTCCCTGGAAGAAGCGCCGATGACCGTCCACCTCCCGCCCCCCGCCGTCGCCCTCCTGCTGGCCCTGGGCCTGGCCCTGC
>JAGREA010000372.1 GCA_020446745.1 Rhodobacterales bacterium
CGAATCGGACCCCGGGCCCAGGCCCCGGACCGCTCCGCACCGGGGCCCGCCAGGGGGCCGGCACCGGCCCCAGCCGCGTGGCCCGTGCAGGGCTGGTCCGTGGCCGGCGCAGGGCTGGCGCAAACGGGGGGTGCTGGCTGGCGCGGACGCGAGTCAATCTCATAATACACAGAAAAACTGTGGATTTTTGTCCCGGGCCATGGTACCGAATCCTTCTGTGGTTAGAATTACTCTAACCTGAAAGAGCCCCGTATCGTTCTCAAATATCATAAGTAATTATGCAATTCGGGACGGCGATGGTTGACCAAGGTTCACGGGACAGGGTTGGCCGTCAACTGGGGGATCGGCGGGATGGGCCGGCATGGACCACCCCGCACATGGTGTATCAATGGAGGAAGCCATAATGAAACGAACCCAAATCGCCCTTCTGGCGGGCAGCTTCGCCCTGGCGTTGACGGCCGCCACCGCCGCGAAGGCCGATCCGCTGATGGATGAGGCCCGCGAGCTGTTCAAGCCCATTCCCTCGGTGGTGCCGGCCGTGAAGGGCAACGCGGTGACCCGCGACCGGGTCGACCTGGGCCGCATGCTGTTCTTCGATCCCCGCCTGTCGGCCAGCCAACTGTTAAGCTGCAACACCTGCCACAACCTGGGCATGGGCGGCGACGACAACCTGGAAACGTCCATCGGCCACGGCTGGCAGAAGGGCCCGCGCAACTCGCCCACCGTGCTGAACGCCGTGTTCAACATCGCCCAGTTCTGGGACGGCCGGGCCGAGGACCTGAAGGCCCAGGCCAAGGGCCCGGTGCAGGCCGGCGTCGAGATGGCCTCCACCCCGTCGCTGGTGGAAAACGTGCTGACCAGCATCCCCGAATACGTGGAACGGTTCACCAAGGCCTTCCCCAACGTGGAAAAGCCGGTGTCGTTCGACAACATGGCCAAGGCCATCGAGGCCTTCGAGGCCACCCTGATCACCCCCGCCGCGCCCTTCGACCAGTTCCTGGAAGGGGATTCCACCGCCCTTTCGGCCGTGCAGAAGGAAGGCCTGCGCCTGTTCATGGACAAGGGCTGCTCGGCCTGCCACGCGGGCGTGAACATGGGCGGCGAGGGCTACTATCCCTTCGGCGTGGTGGAAAAACCCGGCGCCGACGTGCTGCCGGCCGGCGACAAGGGCCGCTTCTCGGTCACCAAGACGGCCGATGACGCCTACGTCTTCCGCGCCGTTCCGCTGCGCAACGTGGCCCTGACGGCCCCCTACTTCCACTCCGGCAAGGTGTGGGACCTGCACCAGGCCGTGGCCATCATGGGCGCCAGCCAGCTGGGCGAGCACCTGACGGATGCCGAGGTGAACGCCATCACCGCGTTCCTGGAATCCCTCACCGGCGAACAGCCGGAAGTGGTCTATCCCATCCTGCCCGTCAGCACCAACGCGACGCCGCAGCCCCAGCCCATGAGCAACTGATCCCGGCGCCACCGCCGTTCGCGGGCCCCGGCCGACCATCGGCCGGGGCCTTTTCTATGCGTCCGACTCGTCATCCCAGGGGTTGTCGAAGGCCGGCGGGTCCTGGCGGAACCGTTCCACCCGGCGCAGGCGCGGCCCGCCATAGGCGTGGCCGTCGGGGCTTTCCAGGGGCCCGCCCGGGCGCACCGGGCGCGGCGCGAAACGGCCCAGGCTGTTCACCCGGTCGTACAGCACGATGGCGGCGGCCACGCCCACGTTGACGCAGAACCCGGTGGGGATCTTCACCACGTGGTCGCACCGCGCCATCAGGTCGGGCGACACGGACCCCCGTTCGGGCCCCAGCACATAGGCGGCGTTGGGCGGATGGCGGAACGACGGCAGGTCCACGGCCTCGTCGGTCAGCTCCACGGCCACCAGGTCGCAGCGTTCGGGCAGCAGCAGGGCGTCCACGTCGGGGAAGCCGTAGAAGGGCACGTGGGCCACGGCGTCCGACGTGTCGGCCCGGGCCCCGGTCTCGCGCTCGTAGGCGGCGGCCACGGTGAACACGAAGCTGGCGCCGAAGGCATGGGCCGTGCGGAAGATGGCCCCGGCGTTCATGGCCTTGCTGACGCCTTCCACGCCGACGCCGAAATATCCGCGCATCTTGGTCCTTTCACGATTCCCGCTGCCCCGTTAACCTTCCGCAGATCCGGCCCGGGATCAACCCCCGGGGCCAACGACAACAAAAGCAAGGGCAAGGAGGGAACCATGCGCGCCATGCTGTGCACCGACTGGGGCGGCCCCGAGGGCCTGGCGCTGACCGACGTTCCCGAACCGGCCCTGGACGGCGACGACGCGGTGCGCGTGGCGGTGCGGGCCTCGGGCGTGAATTTCGCCGACAGCCTGATCATCCAGGGCAAGTACCAGATCAAGCCCGCCCTGCCGTTCAGCCCCGGGCTGGAGATTTCCGGCCAGGTGCTGGAAACGGCCCCGGGCGTGACCCGCGTGCAACCGGGCGACCGGGTGCTGGGCATGGTGGACCACGGCGGTTTCGCCGACCAGGTGGTGACCCAGGCCCGCAACCTTTATCGCATCCCCGACGGCATGTCCTTCACCGACGCCGCCGCCTTCCCCGTGGCCTACGGCACGTCCCACCTGGGGCTCACCTACAAGGCCCGCCTGCAACCGGGCGAGACCCTGGTGGTGCACGGCGCCGCCGGCGGCGTGGGCCTGACGGCGGTGGAGATCGGCAAGCGCCTGGGGGCCCGGGTGATCGCCACGGCCGGCGGCGCCGCCAAGCTGCAGGTGGCCGCCGGCGCCGGGGCCGACGCGGTGATCGACTATCGGGAAGAGGACGTGCGCGTCCGCATCAAGGAACTGACCGACGGGCGCGGCGCCGACGTGGTGTACGACCCCGTGGGCGGCGACCTGTTCACCGCCTCGCTGCGCTCCACGGCGCCGGGCGGGCGCATCCTGCTGGTGGGCTTCGCCAGCGGCACGGTGCCGCAGATTCCGGCCAACATCCTGCTGGTCAAGAACATCACCGCCATCGGCTACTACTGGGGCGCCCACCGGCTGTTCGACCTGCCGGCCATGGATGCCTCGTTCGCCGAGCTGTTCGCCTGGTACGGGGCCGGCGACCTGCGACCCCACGTGTCCAACATCCTGCCCCTGGAACGGGCGGCCGAGGCCATCGGCCTGCTGATCGCGCGGAAGGCCACGGGCAAGGTGGTGGTGGACCTGACGGCATCATGACCGGCGACGCCGACCAAGCTGTCCACGACCAGTACGCGGCCTATCCCTATCCGGCCCGCGACCCCAAGGACGAGGCCAAACGGCTGATCGTCGGCTCGCCCAGCCATCTGAAGGAGGTCAACCACCACCTGTTCGCCGGGGCGCGGGACTTCGCCCGGCCCTTCCGTGCCCTGGTGGCCGGCGGCGGCACCGGCGACGCGGCCATCATGCTGGCCCAGCAGCTGGCCGACGCCGGGCCCGGCCAGGTCGTCTACATCGACCTGTCGGCGGCCTCGGCGGCCATCGCCCGGGCCCGGGCCCAGGCCCGGGGGCTGGCCAACATCAGCTTCCACCAGGTGCCCATCGAGGATCTGCCCGGATCCGGCCTGGGCCCCTTCGACTACATCGACTGCTGCGGCGTGCTGCACCACTTGGCCGACCCGGCGGCCGGGCTGCGGGCCCTGGCCGCCGGGCTGGCGCCCGACGGCGGCCTGGGGGTGATGGTCTATGGCGAATACGGCCGGGCCGGCCTGTATCCGCTGCAGAAGGCCCTGCGCCGCCTGACCGCCGGCGACTCCCTGGCCGACCAGGTGGCGGCGGCCAAGCGGCTGCTGAAGGCCCTGCCGCCCACCAACGGGTTCCGCCGCAACCCCTTCCTGGGCGACCACCTGGACGGCGGCGACGCGGGCCTGGTGGACCTGCTGCTGCATCCCCGCGACCGGGCCTACACGGTGCCCCAGGTTTTCGACCTGGCGGCGGCGGCGGACCTGGCGGTAACCGCCTTCATCGAGCCCGTGCGCTACGACCCGGCGCCGTTGATCGCCGATGCCCGCCTGCGGGCCCGGGCCGCCGCCCTGCCGTTCGCCGAGCGGGCCGCCCTGGCCGAGGCCCTGGCCGGCAACCACCGCAAGCACGTGTTCTACCTGACGCGCCCGGACCGGGCCGCCACGGCCACGGCCGGGCCGGGGCCCGACATGATCCCCCTGCCCCACGAGCTGGACCCGGCGGCCCTGGCGAAATCCCTGACCCCCGGCCAGGCCCTGACCGTGACCCTGGACGGCCTGCCCCATCGCCTGGAAACGCCGCGCCTGGCCGCCGCCGTGCTGGCCCGGGTGGACGGGCGGACCCCCATGGGCGCCATCGCCGAAGCCCTGCAAGGGCTGCGGCCGGACCTGTCCGCCGACGGGGCCCTGGACCAGGTGACGGCCACCTGCCGGCTGTTCACCGACCTGGGCAAGCTGTTCCTGTCGCGCTTTCCGGCATGATCCGCGCCGCCACCCTGCTTGTGCTTCTGGTGGCGGCCCTGGCCCGGCCGGTGCTGGCCGATACGGGCATGCCGCGCGAGGCCCGCATCGGCGTGCTGGCCTTCCGCGGGCCCGACCGGGCGGTGGACCGCTGGACCCCCACGGCCGCCTACCTGGACGGCGCCGTGCCCGGCTGGCACTTCACCATCGTGCCCCTGACCCTGGCCGAGCTGGACGCCGCCGTGGCCGAAGGGTCCGTGGATCTGGTGCTGACCAACCCCGGCGACTACGTGGTGCTGGAGGCCCGCCACGGCATCAGCCGCATCGCCACCCTGCGCAGCCCCCTGGGGGTGGCGGCCGGCAACCTGTTCGGCGCCGTGATCTTCGCCCGCGCCGACCGCGACGACCTGAACACCCTGGCCGACCTGAAGGGCAAGACCTTCATGGGCGTCGAGCGCGAGGGCTTCGGCGGGTTCCAGATGGCCTGGCGGGCCCTGAAGGATGCCGGGGTGGATCCCTTCACCGACGTCGCCGCCCTGCACTTCAGCGGCTTTCCCCAGGACCGGGTGGCCCGGGCGGTGCTGGACGGCACCGTGGACGCCGGCACCTTCCGCACCGACACCCTGGAGAACCTGGCCATGGAAGGCCGGCTGAAGCTGTCGGACTTCAAGGTCCTGGGCGGGCGCCAGCACCCGGGGTTCCCGTTCCTGGTTTCCACCCGCCTGTACCCCGAATGGCCCTTCGCCACGGCCCGGCACACGGACCCGGTGCTGGCCCAGCGGGTGGCCATTGCCCTGCTGTCCATGCCGGCCGACCATCCGGCGGCCCGGGCCGGCCGCAACCGGGGCTGGACCGTGCCCCTGGACTACCAGCCGGTGCACGACCTGTTCCGCGACCTGGGGCTGGGCCCCTATGCCGGCGCGCACGAGGTCACCCTGGCCGACGTCATGGCCCAGTGGGGGCACTGGGTGGTCCTGGCCACCTTCGTGCTGGCCCTGGCCGTGGCCTGGGTGGTGCGCATCGAATCGGTGGTGGCCCGGCGCACCCGCGAGCTGTCCGACGCCAACGCGGCCCTGGAACGCCAGAACCTGGAACGGCGCCGGGCCGAGGACCGGGCCCGGCGGCGCCAGGAGGAACTGGCCCACGTGCACCGCCTGTCCACCCTGGGGGGCGTGGCCACGGGCCTGGCCCACGAGCTGAACCAGCCCCTGTCGGCCATCGCCAACTATGCCAGCGGCGGCCTCCGGCGCCTGGGCGGCGGCACCCTGGACGCGGCGGCCCAGCGCGACCTGCTGGAACGCATCGCCGCCCAGGCCGGCCGGGCCGGCGACGTGATCCGCCGCATCCGCGACCTGGTGCGCAAGCAGGAACCGGTGCGTGCGCCCCTGGCCGTGAACGACCTGGTCATCGAGACCCTGGACCTGCTGGACGGCGAATGCCGCCAACGGGGCGTACGCCTGGACCTGGACCTGGACACCGGCCTGCCGGCCCCGCCGGCCGACCGGGTGCGCATCCAGCAGGTGCTGATCAACCTGATCCGCAACGCCCTGGAAGCCATGGCCGAGGCGCCCCCGGACCGCCGCCGCCTGGGCCTGACCAGCCGCGCCACGGCCACGGACCTGCGCATCACCGTGGCCGACACGGGCCCCGGCCTGCCCGCCGACGACCCGGCCGGCGAGCGGCTGATGACCGCCTTCACCACCACCAAGGACGACGGCCTGGGCCTGGGCCTGTCCATCAGCCGCACCATCGTCGAGGACCACGGCGGCCGCCTGACGGCCGACACCCCGCCCCCGGACGGGTCCGGCGCCCTGCCCGGCGCGCGGTTCCATGTTATCCTGCCCCTCGCCCCCAACGACCGGACCCAGGATCGGGCGCCATGACCCAGGACACCAGCCCCGTCGAGCCGCAGGACGATGCCGAAGCGGTGGTCTATGTGGTGGACGACGACGCGGCGGTGCGCGATTCCCTGGGCTACCTGCTGGAATCCGTGGGCCTGGCGGTGGTGACCTGCGCCGCCGCCGGCGCGTTCATGGACCGCTACGACCCCAACCGGCCCGGCTGCCTGGTCACCGACGTGCGCATGCCGGGCATGAGCGGCATCGACCTGCAGGCCCACCTGCGGCGGGTGGCGCCGGACCTGCCGGTGATCATCGTCACCGGCCACGGCGACGTGCCCATGGCCGTGCGGGCCATGAAGGCCGGGGCCTACGACTTCATCGAGAAACCCTACAACGACCAGGCCCTGCTGGACGTGGTGCAGACCGCCGTGGCCGACAGCCGCCGCGCCGCCGGGGCCCGGGCGGAAACGGCCGAGGTGCTGTCGCGCCTGAGCACCCTGACGCCGCGCGAGCGCGAGGTGCTGGACCTGGTGGCCGACGGCCTGTCCAACAAGGGCGTGGCCCGGCACCTGGGCATCAGCGGCAAGACCGTGGAAACCCACCGCGCCCGGGTGATGGAAAAGATGCAGGCCGGGTCGCTGGCCGAACTGCTGCGCCTGCTTTACGCCTGTGGGGTGACGGGAAAGCCCTGAACCGGGGCATGTCCCGACCGGGGGAAAACCCTGAGAAGACCGCAGGCCATCCCGGATTTACGGCCGTCGGGCCGCTATCTAGGCTGATCTACAACAACAAGAAGTGGTCCGCGACGGGCCCGGCCGGGCCCGCCGTTGAAACGGTTCGTTGAAACCGTGGGGGTTGGCCGGGCGCACCGTCGCCCGCGATGCCCGGTCGCGGACCCGCCCCCATCCTTCAGGAGAGAACGTGCCATGACCCTTCGACTGATCGCGCCCGCCCTGCTGGCCCTTTCCCTGCTGTCCGCGGCCCCCACCCCCGCCGCGGCGGCCGAGAACGACGGCGTGCACCGCGTGGTGATCCACGTGGACGAGAACGACCCCGCCCGCATGAACCTGGCCCTGAACAACGCCGCCAACCTGGACTCCTACTACAAGGACAAGGGCGAGGAGGTGGAGATCGAGATCGTCGCCTACGGCCCCGGCCTGAACATGCTGGTGGCCGGCAAGTCGCCGGTGGCCGACCGCATCAAGAGCTTCGGCCAGAACTTCGACAACATCGGCTTCAAGGCCTGCGGCAACACCCACAAGAAGATGTCCAAGAAGGCCGGCAAGGACGTCGCCCTGCTGCCCGAGGCCCAGATGGTCACCGCCGGCGTGGTGTACCTGATCGAGCGGCAGGAAGAGGGCTGGAGCTACATCCGCCCCTAGGACATTTCGCCCTTTCACAGGCGTGACGGGCCTCTCTTACCGGCCCTACCCACCTGCGGCGCCCCCACAAAGGGCGCCGCTTTTTTTGGAGATCAGGGAAGCACCAGCGGTTCCACTCCGATCACCGGGGCGTGCAGGCCGTACAGCACCGCATAGAGCACCAGCCCGCCCAGCCCCCGCTTCCAGCCGATGCCGTCCAGGCGCGTCCGGCCGGCCAGGATGGCGGCGAAGGGCAGGGCCGAGGTGGGGCCGGCCAGGCGGGCCCATTCCGCGTCGCCCAGGCGGGCCCGGGTCTTCAGGTCCAGGCTGGCCGGGCCCAGCAGGCCCAGGATCGTCAACAGGCCGAACAGCAGCACGCTGGCCAGGTCGCCGTTGGGCACCAGGTGGGCACCGGACCACAGCACCAGTCCCCAGATGGCCGGGTGGCGGCTGACCGACACGATGCCCGGCCGCGCCGGGTCGTAGCCCCGGGACCCGGCGCCCAGGGAGAAGGGGTTGGGGCTGGTCAGCCCGGCCACCACCAGCACGCAGGCCAGGGGCATGACCAGCACCGGCACCCAGCGGGTCCAGTCGGCGAAGGGCCAGACCTCCACGTAGGGCGCGGCGGCGTAGGCGTGGGCCAGCCAGCCGATCATGGCCAGGCTGAGCAGGCTGTAGAGAACCAGGTAGACCTTCACCCCCATCACCCCCACCAGGGCCTGGCGCAGGGGCTTGTAGGCCGGAATCAGGTGGGTCAGCAGGAAGGCGGCGATGGCGACCAGCAGGCCGGTCATCACGCGCCCGCCGTCAGGCCCGCCCCGTCCAGCCAGGCGTTCAGGAACCGGCGGCCCCGGGCGGCGCAGGCGGCGGCGTGGCGCGCCGTGTCGGCCCGCAGGGTCACCGGGTCCACGCCGGTCGTGGCGGCGATCTCGTTGGCGTGGCCGACGAGCCAGGATTCGATGGCCGCTGCCGGCACCTCGGGGTGGAACTGCAGGCCCAGGGCCGCGGTGCCCACGGCATAGGCCTGGTGTTCCACCAGGGCCGTGCGGGCCAGGTGGACGGCCCCTGGGGGCAGGTCGAAGGTGTCACCGTGCCAGTGCAGGACCATGGCGTCGTCGTCGCCCAGGGCGGCCAGGGGCGAGGCCCGGCCGGCCTCGGTCAGGGTCAGCGGCGCCCAGCCGATCTCCTTGGCCGGGCCGGGATAGACCCTGGCCCCCAGGGCCCGGGCCATGAGCTGCGCCCCCAGGCAGATGCCCAGGATCGGTTTGCCGGCGGCCAGGCGGGCCTCGATCAGCCGGATCTCGTCGGTCAGGAAGGGATAGGCGGCTTCCTCGTAGGCGCCGATGGGCCCGCCCAGGATGACCAGCAGGTCCGGTTCCGCCGGGTCCAGGTCCAGCCCGTCCCACGGTGCCCGGTAGGTGACGTCCAGGCCCCGCTCGGCCAGGGGGCCGGCGAAGATGCCCAGGTCCTCGAAGGGCACGTGGCGCAGGGCCAGGACCGTTCCCATGGGATCAAATCTCCGGTCGGGCCACGCCGGCCTGGTCGCAGGCGGCGACCAGGGTGTTGCGCAGCAGGCAGGCGATGGTCATGGGCCCCACGCCGCCGGGCACGGGGGTGATGGCCCCGGCGTGGCCCACGCAGGCGTCGAAATCCACGTCGCCCACCAGGCGGGTCTTGCCCTCGCCCTTTTCCGGCGCCGGGATGCGGTTGATGCCCACGTCGATCACCGTGGCGCCGGGGGCCACCCAGTCGCCCTTCACCATGTGCGGGCGGCCCACGGCGGCCACCAGGATCTCGGCCCGGCGGCATTCGTCGGCCAGGTCGCGGGTGCGCGAATGGGCGATGGTGACGGTGCAGCTTTCCTTCAGCAGCAGGGCCGCCATGGGCTTGCCGACGATGTTGGAGCGCCCCAGCACCAAAGCCCGCTTGCCCGACAGCTCGCCCCCGTAATGCTTCAGCATCATCAGGCAGCCCAGGGGCGTGCAGGGCACCATGGCGTCGGCGGCGCCCACGGCCAGCTTGCCGGTGTTGACCACGTGGAAGCCGTCCACGTCCTTGGCCGGGTCGATGGCGGCCAGCACGGCGGCCTCGTCGATCTGCGGCGGCAGGGGAAGCTGCACCAGGATGCCGTTGACGGCCGGGTCGGCGTTCAGCCTGTGCACCAGGTCCAGCAGGTCGCCCTGGGACGTCTCGACGGACAGGCGATGCTCGAAGCTGCGCATGCCGCATTCCACGGTCTGCTTGGCCTTGTTGCGCACATAGACCTGGCTGGCCGGGTCCTCGCCCACCAGCACCACGGCCAGGCCCGGCGTGGTGCCGCTGGTGGCGATGAAGGCCGCCGCCCGCTCGGCCACCCGGGCCCGCAGGTCGGCGGCGAAGGCCTTGCCGTCGATGATGGTTGCGCCGTTCATGAACCCCTACCCCGCACTATGCTTGTTCGAGACCGGCCACCCAGCGGTTCAGCCGGTCCCACAGGGCGTCCGGATCGCCCGCCACCATAAGGACCTTGTTGCGGTCCGTCGTTCCGGAGACGACGGACAGGTCCGATTTCGCGACCCCCCACTGGCGGGCCAGCAGCTTGACCAGGGCGGCGTTGGCCTTGCCCTTTTCCGGCGCCGCGGTGACCGTGGCGTCCACCCGGCACACCCCGGCGGCATCGGCCTTCAACCCCCGCACGCCGGCGCGCCCGGCATTGGGGGTGAGGCGCACCCGGACCCGCAGGCCGTCGGGCCGGCGGTCCAGGGGGCCGTCCATGGGGTCAGCCCAGCTTGAAGAACAGTTGGGCCAGGATATCCTTCAACAGGTAGAGCAGCAGGATCAGCGCCAGGGGAGACAGGTCCACCCCGCCCAGGTTGGGCAGGATGCTGCGGATGGGCCGGAGCGCCGGTTCCGTCAGGCGGTAGGTGATGTCGCCCACCATGTAGACGAACCGGTTCGAGGTGTTGATGACGTTGAAGGCGTAAAGCCAGCTGAAGATGACTGCGACGAACAGCACGAAGATGTAGATGTCGATCACGGTGATCAGCAAACGCAGCAACGGGCCCAGAATGACATCCATGATCCTGTCCGGTACGGTGAAGAACGGACGGTTAACCTAGTCCCGCCGCCCCGCCGGCGCAAGGGTGGGCCGGACACCCCGCAAAGCCCGGATTCGCGCCGGCTCGCCGCCCGACTTCGCGGCCCGACGGGGGTGCTTGACAGGGGCGCGGCGGGCACCCATTATCCGCCCTCCGTGGGGCCGTAGCTCAGTTGGGAGAGCGCGACGTTCGCAATGTCGAGGTCAGGGGTTCGATCCCCCTCGGCTCCACCAATCCCCCCACCGTTCCGATTGCCGACCCGACCCGGGGGGTTGTCCCCGGGTGGATCAACGCGCCTACCCCCCCAGCGCCGCCAGCACCTGGACGGACCGTTCCCCCACCCACAGGCCGGCCAGGCCGATGCACGGCAGGGCCAGGGCCCAGCGGGCCAGGCCCATGCGCGTCGTCGCCCAGCGGGCGACCAGGGCCAGCACGATCCAGGTGGTCAGGGCGATCATCACCTGGCCGACCTCGACCCCCAGGTTGAAGGCCACCAGGCTGGGCCACACGTGCGGCGCGTCCAGGCCCAGGATCTCGCGCAGCACGAACGAGAAGCCCAGCCCGTGCAGCAGGCCGATGGCGGTGGTGATGACCAGGATCGGGCGGTCGCCGCGCCACACGGCGGAACGGCCGCCCGCCCGCGGCGGTGCCAGGGCCAGGACTGCCGCGAAGATGATCGACAGGGCAATGCCCGTTTCCACCAGGGGCACGAACCAGGGCCCCTGGGGCACGTAGCCGAAGAACCCCATGGCCAGGGTGATGCTGTGGCCCAGGGTGAAGCCGGTGATGCGCCACAGCAGCGACCCCAGGGCCGTCGCCCCCAGCACCAGGCAGACCACGAACAGCACGTGGTCCGTGCCTTCCAGGATGTGGATGATGCCTTCCTTGACGAAGGTCAGGATGGCCCCCGACATCTTGCGCTCGATCTCCACCGGTTCCGCCAGCAGGCCGCGCAGGCGGTGCACCAGGGGCTGGCCGGCGCCATTGTCGACGATCAGGTTGGCCGTTTCATCCTGGCCCGGCAGACCGGGGTTCAGCAGGCCGGTGATCGTGTAGGCCGAAACGGGGCCGTCGTGGGCGTACAGGATTTCGGCATCGACCACCGTGTCGCCCACGTAGGCGGTGTCGTTGTTGATGCCCGTGGCCAGGTCGGGGGTGGGGTCCCAGACCGGCCCGTCGAAGGACCGTTCGGCCTCGGCCAGGGTGGCGAAGGGGCTTTGGCGCAGGGCCGGATGGGCCCGCAGGCGCAGCACCCGGGGCGGCAGGGCCACGCCGTCCACCGTGAACCGATGGCCCTCGGCCACCAGGGCGCCCAGGCCCAGGGGGTCGGCCCGCAGGGCCGCCACGTCCAGGCTGTGCATCAGCTGCCCGTCCACCAGGGCGTTGGTGGTGTAGGGGGCCGGCCGGGGCAGGCCGTCGGCCTGTTCGGGGCCCAGCTTGTCGGCCACCAGATAGGCCATGGGCAGGCGGAAGCGGACCATCAGGCCATCGGGCCGGTGTTCCACGTGGATGATGCGGATGTTGACGTTCAGGTTGAAGTGGGCCCAGGCCCCGGCGCCGGCCAACAGGACCAGGACGGCCGCCAGGGCCATGGTGGCGGCGCGCCGCAGGGCGACGCGCCGCCGGTCGGACCCAGGTGTCCGGGCGCGGGTCATGGTGCCGGGACCCGGTCAGGACTTGGTCTGGATCATGGTGTTGGACCCGAAGTAGTAGACGTGGCCCGTCTTGCCCGTCAGGTCGTCCTTGGACAGCATCACCTTGGGCGCCGACAGCTTGGTGTTGGCGTGGGTTTCCGTCCACTCCACGGCCGGCTGCAGGGTCGAGGTGTAGAAGGTCGTTTCCGGCACCAGGTAGTGGTGGGGAATGGCGATCTTGGCGCCGGTGCGGGCGACCACGGAATCCGCCTGCTGGTAGTCCAGGATGTGGCGCGAGCCGTCCACCGGCACGAAGGCCACGTCCACCTGGCCGATCTTGTCCCACACCTCCTGGGGCGGGTTCGGGCGGTTGTCGCCCCACATCAGGAACTTCATGCCGCCGGTCTCGATGACGAACATGGTGTTGTCGAAGTGGCGGGCGTTGGTGGGCGCGCAGATCTTCTCGCGGCCCTCGAACTGCTTCACCGCCTCGGTCCAGGCAACGACGCCCGGGGCCACGCACTGGTGCTTGTCGGCGATGCCGGTGATCTTCACGTCGCCCAGCTGGAAGGTGCCGGCCATGCGGTCCAGCAGCATGTTGGCGTCCAGCCGGTCGATGGCGTCATGGTCGAAATGGGCATGGGTGGACATGCCGATGTCGACTTTTTCCTGTGGAAAATCAAGCCTGTACCACAGGCCCCAGGCGCCCGAGGGATCGTTGCGCCAGGGGTCCACCATCACCGTGATGCCCTTGGGCGAGGTGATGCGGAAGGCCGAGTTGGAGAAGAAGGCGACCTCGACCCCGCCGGCGTCGGCCTGCACGCCGCCTTCCTTCTGCACCTGGATGATCCGGTTGTGGTTGCTGCCCGATTTCCAGGTCTCCAGGCCCGTGCCGGCGGCCGAAACGGCGCCGTAGCCGATACTGGCCAGGGCCACGGCGCCGGCGGCGCCGATGGATAGGTGTTTTCGCATGGTGCTCTCCCGTTCTTGACATGGAACTCCCGTCGCCGGTTCCGCCGCCCATCTTGAATGTCGGCATGCGGATCTTCCGGCGCCTTCCAGTCTAGGAACGGGCCCGAACAGGGGTAACGCGGGTTGGATGGGAGGAAAATAAGGGGTCTTTCCCCCTATTCGCCGTCCCGCAGGGTCATCAGGAAGCTCTTCAGGCCGTCGCCGCGGCCTTCCAGGCCCAGCTTGCGGCGCATGTTGGCCCGGTGGAAATCGACGGTGCTGGTGGCCACGGACATCAGGGTGGCGATTTCCTTGGTGGTGTGGCCGATGCGGATCAGCTTCGCCACCTCGCGCTCGCTGGGGGTCAGGCCGGCCAGGTGGGTGGTCAGGCGCCGGCCGTCGCCCCGGGCCAGGGCGTTCAGGTTGGTTTCGACCATCCGCAGGTAGGCCCGGCCGCGGTCATCCAGGCCACAGCGGCGCAGCTTGTGCAGATAGGGCAGGACCTGGCGCTGCACGTTGTCCACCACCCGGTCCTCCAGCGCCGTCTTGGAGGCCTCGACCCGTTCCAGCAGCACCCCCAGGGCCGTGTTGGCGGCCTCCAGGTCCCGGGTCCGCTCGCGCACCCGGTCCTCCAGGTCGTCGCGGGCCTGGCGCAGGGCCCTTTGGGCCCGCTGGCGTTCGGCCATTTCCACCAGGAACTTCAGGTCGCATTCCACCACGCCGCGGAATTCGGCCAGCAGGTCGGCATAGCGTTCCGCCTGGTCGTTGGGCCGGCCGTCCAGCACGCAGATGGTGCCGAACAGGCTGCCGTCGGGCCATTCCAGGGGATAGCCCAGATAGAAGGTCATGCCGTGCTTCAGGTCCGGGTTGCGGTTCCACTGGGGATCGGCCAGGGCGTCGCGGACCAGCAGCGGGCTGCGCTCGTCCATCACCGCGTCGCAGTAAAGACCGGTGTTCAGGACGAAGGTGTCGTCCACGGCATAGGGGTTCCCGTCGCTGGCGCTGCTGATGTAGACCCGGTGCAGGGTGGTGTCGCGGCGCATGATCAGGCCCGCCGGCACGGTCAGCAGGCGGGCCAGGATGTCGACCACGCGCTGCCACTTGTCCAGGACCTCGTCCGGGATGGGGGGCTTTTCCAGGGGTTTTTCGTGGGGCTTCTGCTCGGCCATGCGTGTCCCGTCCCTCGTCTTCCGCCAGTCGTGCCCGCCACCAGCCTGCCAAACCGGGCGGAATTTTCAAGGGCGGGGATTGGGGCCGCGAAGGGGTTGGAAGGCTGCCTGGCGCCGCGCCATTCAGATTCCGTCGAACAGGGCGATGTAGGGCGTGAACCGGAAAAGCCGGTTCCGCACCTGGCCCGTCATTTCCTCGATAATCCCGTTCTTGGCCAACTGACTCATCAGTTTGTTGGCCGCCGGATATGAAACGCCCAACAGGTCGCGCACGTCATTGACCCGCAGGATGGGACGCTGGAACAGGGTTTCCAGGACGATGGCGCCGTTGGCACCGGTACGACCGAAATTCTCCGCAATCACCCGCCGGAAATCCTCGCGCAGGGTCACGATGTTCCTGGCCGTCTCGGTGGCCTGGTTGGACACCACCGCGACGCCATCCAGGAAGAACTTCAGCCATCCTTCCCAATCCCCGGTATCCCGTGTCGCCTGCAACAGGTCATAGTATCGAGCGCGGTGTTGCTTGAAGTAGTGGGACAGGTAGAGCAGTGGCATGGACAGAATGTCCTGCACGCACAGCATGAAGGTGATCAGCAGGCGCCCCACCCGGCCGTTGCCATCCAGGAACGGATGGATGGTCTCGAACTGGGCATGGGCCAGCCCGATCTTGATCAGGGGCGGCATCGGCGTTTGGTCATGCAGGAACGTCTCGAAATCGCCCAGGACCTTCAGCAGTTCCGACGGTGGCGGCGGCACGAACGTGGCCGTGTTAATGGTGGCCCCCGGTGTGCCGATCCAGTTCTGGGTGCGCCGCAACTCGCCCGGCTGGAGTTGGCTGCCCCGAACGCCGGCCATGAGTTTGCCGTGGATTTCCCGGATCAGCCGCACCGAGACCGGCAGGTCATCCAGCCGCCCGATGGCGTAGTTCATGGCCTTGACGTAGTTCAGGACCTCCTGGACGTCATTCGGTCGCTCGGGCCTTTGGATGTCGGCTTCCGCTTCCAGAAGATCGTTGAAGGAGGCCTGCGTGCCTTCGATCTGGCTCGACAGCACGGCTTCCTTGCGCACGTACATCAGCACGAACAAGTCGGGATTGGGCAGCACCTGGATGGACCCGTCCAACCGTCCCAGGGCCCGGTCGGCCTTGGAAAGCAACGTCTGCATTTCCTGATCGATGGCAACGGGCGGGTTCGGCGGCAGGGGCGCCGGGATGAAGGCGCGGTAGCCCTCGATCTGCCTGACGTAGGCGCCTGACCTAGACAATTCCTTTGCCCCTTTTCCGGAATGCTCCGTTCCCTGTCAAAGGTTCCTTTAACATGGCCTACGCCACACATCCATATTAAAGGCACAGAGACATATGGAGTGCGCCAAACCCACATATTAAAGGAACGGCGACATTTGGACCGAATCGGCCATCCCCGCGTCCGGTTTCGTGACCACCGATTCGCGTGCGAGCGCTCGGCGGACGGCCCCGGCGGGCGCGATCCCGTTCGGGCACGAAAAAAGCGCCCGGCCAAGGGGGGGAAAGACCGGGCGCTTAGGCTCCTCTCCGGAGCAATGGGATGGCAGGGGAACCATCCAGGATCGGTAAGCCAGGGGCGGCATCCCGATCCGTCCCACCAAGATGGTTCGACATTTCCTAAAAATCAATGAACGAATTGCCGCCAAGCCATGCAGCGAATGCATGGCATTCTAAAATCCCTTGAGTACCAAGCGCCTCGGCCGGCCCGAATTATTGCGGATTCTTGAAAAAATTGGGGTCGCGGAAGCGGAAAAGGTCGGGATCCAGGGTTACCCCCGTATGCGGATCCAGCAGCGACACGGTGGTCACCAGGCCCTGGGCGTCCACCACGAACCACTTCTTCAGGGCCAGGGGCTTTTCCTCGAAGGTCAGGGTCAGGTGCCCCGAAAGGGGGTCCTCGGCCCGCACCAGGCTGATGTTCAGGGTACCCTTGCCCCGTTCCATGCCGGTGATGATGACCCGCCCGTCCGACAGGGACACGGTATCGTCCAGCAGGATGCCGGCGGGGGTGGAATCCAGGCCCAGGTAGCTGACCTGTTCCAGCTTCTTGTCGTAATAGATCAGGAACCGGCCGTCGGCGACCATCAGGATGGGCGACGGCGGATCGTACTGGATGCGCATGCGCCCGGGCCGGTTCAGGTACAGGGTGCCCTCGGCGAAGCCGCCGTTGGAGGACGCCTGCAGGAATCGGCTTTCCAGGGTGACCAGGCCGTTCAGGTAGGATTCCACCCGGGCCACGTCGGCCTTGTCGGCGGCGGTCATCTTGTGGGGTTCCACGGCGCCGGCCGGGGCGGCCGTCAGCAGAAGCAGGCCCAGGACCGCCAGCACGACGCGGCTAGGCCGCGTAATCACCCGCCCGCGGCTAGGCCGCGTAATCACCCGCCCGCGGCTAGGCCGCGTAATCACCCGAAGGGGCCAGAACCTCGCGGCGCCCCGTGCGATCGGCCTTGCTGACAACACCTTCCACCTCCATGCGTTCGATGATCCTGGCGGCGCGGTTATAGCCGATCTGGAGGTGCCGCTGCACGAAACTTGTGGACGCCTTGCCCTCGCGGGCCACCAGGGCCACCGCCTGATCGTAAAGCTCGTCGCCGGAGGATTCGCCGCCCATGCCCGGCAGGGCGGGGAAGTCGTCCTCCACCGTGATCTCTTCGATGTAGTCGGGTTCGCCCTGTCCCTTCAAGTGCTTGACGATGGCTTCCACCTCGTCGTCCGACACGAAGGGCCCGTGGACGCGGGAAATGCGCCCGCCGCCGGCCATGTACAGCATGTCGCCCTGGCCCAGCAGCTGTTCCGCCCCCTGCTCGCCCAGGATGGTGCGGCTGTCGATCTTCGACGTCACCTGGAAGCTGACGCGGGTGGGGAAGTTGGCCTTGATGGTGCCGGTGATGACGTCCACGCTGGGCCGCTGGGTGGCCATGATCAGGTGGATGCCGGCGGCCCGGGCCATCTGCGCCAGGCGCTGCACGGCGGCCTCGATGTCCTTGCCGGCCACCAGCATCAGGTCGGCCATCTCGTCCACCACCACGACGATGAAGGGCAGCGCGTCCATGTCCAGCGGCTGCTGCTCGATGACCGGCTGGCCCGTTTCCGGGTCGAAGCCCGTCTGCACGCTGCGCATGATCACCTCGCCCTTCTTGCGGGCGGCGGCCAGGCGGGCGTTGTAGCCGCCGATGTTGCGCACCCCCATCTGCGACATGGCGCGGTAGCGCTCCTCCATCTCGCGCACCACCCACTTCAGGGCCACCACGGCCTTGCCGGGTTCGGTGACCACCGGGGTCAGCAGGTGGGGGATGCCCTCGTAGACCGACAGCTCCAGCATCTTGGGGTCGATCATGATGAACTTGCATTCCTCGGGCGGCAGCCGGTACAGCAGCGACAGGATCATGGTGTTCACGGCCACCGACTTGCCCGAACCGGTGGTGCCGGCGATCAGCAGGTGGGGCATGCGGGCCAGGTCGGTGAACACGGGGTGGCCGCCGATGTCCTTGCCCAGGGCCAGGATCAGGCGCCCCGACACCTTCTCGATGTCGGCCGAGGCCAGCAGCTCGCGCAGGAACACGAACTCGCGCTTCACGTTGGGCAGTTCGATGCCGATCACGTTGCGCCCCGGCACCACGGCCACGCGCACGGACACGGCGCTCATGGACCGCGCGATGTCGTCGGAAAGGCCGATGACCCGGCTGGTCTTGGTGCCCGGCGCCGGTTCCAGCTCGTACAGCGTCACCACCGGGCCCGGGCGCACCTTGACGATCTCGCCGCGCACGCCGAAGTCCTCCAGCACCCCGGCCAGCATCTGGGCGTTCTGCTGCAGGGCCTCGCGGCTCAACTCGTCGTCGGCCGGCCCCCGGCGGGGGTTTTCCAGCAGGCCCAGGTCGGGGGCCGCGTATTCGCCGGGCACGGCCAGGTCCAGCTTGCGCTGGTTGGCCGCCGCGGCCTTGCGGCCCACCTTCACGTCGGCCGGCATTTCGGCCACCACGTCGCCGCGCACCACGGTGCCGGCGGGGGCTTCCTCGTCGCGGGTCGCCCTCAGCGGCGCCTTGCGCGAAGCCGCCGGCCCCACCTTGGCCGATACGGTGACGGCCTCGGGCAGGTCGTCGTCGCCATCCGGTTCCAGGGCATCCGGTTCCGGCGCCGCCTCCCCTGCCGCGTGGCGCCGCAGGGTGGGTTCCAGGCGCGGGCGCCAGCGGGCCACGCCACCCG
>JAGREA010000373.1 GCA_020446745.1 Rhodobacterales bacterium
GCCAGGTCGCGCACGAAGCCAAGCACCTGGTCGGCCAGGCCGTCCATGGGCCGCCCCTGGGCATCCAGGCCGGCGGCGATGCGATCGACGATGGCCGTGCCCACCACCGCCGCGTCGGCCACCGAGGCCACGGCCCGGGCCTGGTCGGGCGTCTTGATGCCGAAGCCCACGGCCACGGGCAGGTCCGTGTGCCGGCGCAGGCGGGCGACCGCCGCCGCCACGTCGGCCTGGGCCGCCGCCGCGGCGCCGGTCACGCCGGTGACCGAAACGTAGTAGACGAAGCCGCTGGCCTTCTCCACCACGGTGGGCAGGCGGGCGTCGTCGGTGGTCGGCGCCGTCAGGAAGATGAAGTTGATCCCCGCGTTCAGGGCCGGGACGCACAGCTCGTCCCCTTCCTCGGGCGGCAGATCGACGATGATCAGGCCATCCACCCCGGCCGCCTTGGCGTCGGCCAGGAAGCGGTCCACCCCGTAGACGTAGATGGGGTTGTAGTAGCCCATCAGCACAATCGGCGTGTCGTCGTCGCCGCCGGCGCGGAAGCCGCGCACCAGGTCCAGCGTGCCGGCCAGGGAACCCCCGGCGGCCAGGGCCCGCTGCGACGCCACCTGGATGGACGGGCCGTCGGCCATGGGATCGGAAAAGGGCATGCCCAGCTCGATCACGTCGGCCCCGGCGGCCGGCAGGCCGGCCAGGATGGCGGCGGAGACCTCGGCGTTCGGGTCGCCGGCGGTGATGAAGGCCACCAGGCCGCGCCGGCCCTGGGCCTTCAGGGCGGCGAAGCGCCGCGCCAGGCGGGTTTCGGGGCGCCTGAAATTCGAGGTCATCACAGCGTCACCCCGTCCAGGGCGGCGATGGTGTTCATGTCCTTGTCGCCCCGGCCGCTCATGTTGACGACCATCAGGTGATCCTTCGGCAGGGTCGGCGCCAGGGTGGCGGCATAGGCCACGGCGTGGGCCGATTCCAGGGCCGGGATGATGCCTTCCATGCGGGTCACCTGGTGGAAGGCGGCGATGGCCTCGTCGTCGGTGGCCGATACGTAGTTGACGCGCCCCACGTCGCGCAGCCAGGCGTGTTCCGGCCCGATGCCCGGATAGTCCAGGCCGGCGGAAATGGAGTGGGCCTCCTGGATCTGGCCGTCGCCGTCCTGCAGCAGGTAGGTGCGGTTGCCGTGCAGCACGCCGGGGCTGCCCTTGGTCAGGCTGGCGGCGTGCTTGTCGGTGTCCAGGCCCTCGCCGGACGCTTCCACGGCATAGATGTCCACCTCGGGGTCGTCCAGGAACGGGTGGAACAGGCCCATGGCGTTGGAGCCGCCGCCGATGCAGGCCACCAGGCTGTCGGGCAGGCGGCCCCGGGCGTCCAGCATCTGCTGGCGGGTCTCCTCGCCGATCACGCACTGGAAGTCGCGCACCATCATGGGGAAGGGGTGCGGCCCGGCCACGGTGCCGATGATGTAGTAGGTGTCCTCCACGTTGGCCACCCAGTCGCGCAGGGCCTCGTTCAGGGCGTCCTTCAGGCTTTGCGAGCCGGCGGTGACGGGCTTCACCTCGGCCCCCAGCATCTTCATGCGGTACACGTTGGGCGCCTGGCGCTCGATGTCCTTGGCGCCCATGTAGACGGTGCAGGGCAGGTTGAACAGGGCGCACACGGTGGCCGTGGCCACGCCGTGCTGGCCGGCCCCCGTTTCGGCGATGATGCGGGTTTTGCCCATGCGCTTGGCCAGCAGGATCTGGCCCATGCAGGAGTTCACCTTGTGGGCGCCCGTGTGGTTCAGGTCCTCGCGCTTGAAGAACACCTGGGCCCCGCCCCAACGGTCCGACAGGCGCCGGGCGTGATACAGCGGGCTGGGCCGGCCCACGTAGGTGGACAGGTAGCCGCCCAGCTCGGCCTGGAATTCGGGATCGTCCTTGCACGCCTTGTAGGCCCGCTCGACCTCCAGGATCAGCGGCATCAGGGTTTCGGCCACGAAGCGGCCGCCGTAGATGCCGAAGCGTCCCGCATCGTCGGGGCCGGCGCGGTAGGTATTCAGGGCTTCCATGGTGTCGTCGTCATCTCCCGAAAGCGGGGTCCCGGGGGACCGGACGGGGGAAAGGGGGGTTATAAACCAGCCCGTCGGTGGAAACCACAGGCTTTCGCGCGCCTACAGCCCCTTCACGGCGGCCAGGAAGGCGCGGATCTTTTCCAGGTTCTTGACCCCCGGGGCGTCCTCCACCCCCGACGACACGTCCACCGCCCGGGCGCCGCTGACGGCCACGGCCTGGGCCACGTTGCCGGGTTCCAGCCCGCCGGCCAGCATCCACGGCACGGCCCACGACGTGCCGGCCAGCAGGGCCCAGTCGAAAGCCAGGGCGTTGCCGCCGGGCCGCGTGGCGCCCTTGGGCGGCTTGGCATCGAACAGCAGGCGGTCGGCCACGCCCTCGTAGGCCCGGGCGGCTTGAACATCGGCCGGCTCGGCCACGGCCCAGGCCTTCATCACCGGCAGGCCGTAGCGCGCCTTCACCTGGGCCACCCGCTCGGGCGTTTCCTTGCCGTGGAGCTGCAACATGCGCGGCCTGGCGACGGCCACCACGGCATCCAGCCAGGCGTCGTCGGCGTCCACCACCAGGGCGGTGGGGGTGACGGGGGGCGGCACGGCGGCGATCAGCGGCGCCGCGGCCTCGGGCGCCAGGGAGCGGGGCGAGGGCGGAAAGAACACGAACCCCACCAGGGCCGCCCCGGCCTCCACGGCCCAGTCCACCGCCGGGGCGGTCATCAGGCCACAGATCTTGACGTCGACAGGCATGGAACGGCTCCGGCCGGAAACGGGGCCGCCAACCTAGAGCATGTCCCGCCCCGACGGAAGGGCCGGATCAGGGGGCCAAGGCCGCCTCCGCCGCCGCCCGGTCGGGGTGGGCCCATAGGAAGATGTAGGCGGAGGTGACGTAGGCAAGCATCATGACCACGCCGATCAATCCGACCAGGGACTGGCCGATCGCCATGATGATCAGGCTGCCCATGGACGGTGCCGACTGGGCCATGACGTCACCGAGCATGAAGGGCACGGACGCCGCCATGGGCACGATGGATACCATCCCCGCCGCCATCGTTATCACGACGCCGCCCAGGAACAGGCTCCAGAAGCAGCCCCGCGTGCGGCGCCAGGATTCCTTCATGGGCTGGATGACGCCGGGGTGCTGGTCCATGGCGAAGGCCGGCAAGGCGAGCATGAGCCGAACGGTCAACAGCACCATGATGCAGAAGCCGATGAGCATGCCCAGGGACTGCACCAACGCGAAGACCCATGCTTCCTTGGGCAATATGGCGAAGCCCACGGCCAGGAAAGCCACCAGCAGCATCCAGGGCAGGCTTAGCAGGAAACTGAAGACGATGCCCTTCAACAGGTAGAATACCTCCCGGGCGCCGATGCGGAACCCGCCCGCCGCCTGGGGGCCAAGGGCCATGCGCCGGTGGGTCATGACGGCAAGGCCGGAAACGACCAGGTATTCCGCGATCATGAAGACGATGGTGCCGCCGATGATGGCGCCGACGCTGCCAAATTGCGGCACGCCGCCCGTCGCCATCCCGAAGGTGAACCACACCATGGCCCCGGACAGCACCACCAGCAGCAGCCACGGCAGGGGCAGCACGCGCAGCAGGCCCTTGGCGTCGCCCTTCAGGTAGTCGAAGGTCAGGGACAGGAAATCCCCCACCCCGGGTTTCCAGTGTTCAATGCCGGTCTGGTCCGCCATGGCGGTTTCCCCTTCCCCCTGTTTCGACGGGCTGAGCCCAACGCACCCCGCCGCCGCGATGGCCGTGGCCCAAGGTGTCCGGCGCCTAGGCCCCGGCCGCTCTCGCCGCGTTCTCCGCCGCCCGGTCGGGGTGGGCCCACAGGAAGATGTAGGCGGAGGTGAAGTAGGCCATCAGAAGGACCAAATTGATCAACATCATCAGGGACTGGCCGACCGCCGTGGCGATCAGTGTGACAACGGACGGCGCCGAGTTGGCCAGCATGTCGCCGAATGTGAAGGGAATCGTCGCCGCCATGGGGACGATAGAGACCAGCATGGAGATCAACATGATCACGATCATGCCCAGGAACAGGCGCCAGAAGAATCCGCGCGTACGACGCCAGGACTCTTTCATGGGCCCAATGACGCCGGGGTGGCGGTCCATGGCGAAGGCGGGCATGGCAAGCATGAAGCGGGTGCCCAGAACCGTCATGAAAACGAAAGCGGCGATCCAAATGAGAGCCGGCACCCAAAAGTAGAGCGCCGAACCTTCCGGAAACAGGGTAACGGCAAAAATTCCGGCGGCGCCCATCGCCCCAACCGGCAGCATCATCAGGATGAGCAGAGCGATATACTTCAACAGGTAGAACAGTTCCCGCCGGCCGAAGCGGAAACCACCCGCGACCCGAGGACCCAGAGCCATGCGTCGGTGGATCATCACGGAAAGGCCGGCATAGGCCAGAATCTCCACCAGGACCACGGCCAGGAAACCAGCCGCCATGACGCCGCCCTGTTCCATCGACAGCGGCATGCCGGCCTGCATCTGGAAGGTGAACCACACCGTGACCCCGACCGGCAGCAGCAGCAGCAGCCACGGCAGGGGCAGCACGCGCAGCAGGCCCTTGGCGTCGCCCTTCAGGTAGTCGAAGGTCAGGGACAGGAAATCCCCCACCCCGGGTTTGCGGTATTCGGCCTGGGCCTGGTCCGACATGGCGGCTTCCCCCTCCCCTGGATTCGGCGGGCGGAGTCTAGCGCATTCCGCGCAGCCCGCCTACGCACCCAAAACGGGGGGCTGTGTCCCGCCCGGCGCCGCCTCCGCCAGGAAGGCCCGGTAGGCGGCGGACAGGAACATGGCCATGACGAAGGTGGCGCCGAATTCGGCCAGCACCTCCACCGCCGCCACCACCGAGCGCAGGCCCGCCGCCAGGCCGCTGGCCTGGATCAGCCCCAGGGGCAGGGCCATCATGGCCATCATCGGCAGCCACACGGCCAGGAACGCCCCCAGCAGCATCCAGAACCGGCCCCTGGTCAGGGTCCACGACAGGCCCATGGCGCCGCGCGGGCCGCCGGGGGCATCCATGGCCGCCGCCGGCAGGGCCAGGCAGAAGCGCAGGAACAGGAACATCCCCAGCATGAACCCCAGGGCGGCGCTGAACAGCGGCCCGTTCAGGCCCAGGTTCAACAGCAGCGGCCTGCCCACGTACTGCACCGACAGCATGGCCAGGAACACCAGCAGGAAGATCAGCACCATGACGATCAGGAACCGCACCTCGCGCCAGCCCAGGCGCACCACGGCCGGTTCCGAGGGCCCCAGCAGGGCCCGGCGATGGCAGGCCACGGCGAACAGGGACACCAGGACCACCCCGGCCAGGGACAGGCCCATGCTGCCCCAGAAGGCGGGGCTGTCCAAACCGCCGACGTCGCCCAACAGGTACCGCCCGCCCAGGTCGATCAGGAAATAGATGGCCGCCGGCACGGTGGCCGCCCGGACCATCACGCCGCCCGTTTCGCGGATGTTGTCCAGGGTGTCGCGCAGCAGGGAGCGGATGGTGGCGGCCATCAAAGGCCCTCCAGTTCCCGCGCGATGCGGTCGGCGGCGGCGGCCGGGTCGTCGGCGGCGGTGATGGGCCGGCCGATGACCAGGTGGTCGGCCCCGGCGGCGATGGCGTCGGCCGGGGTCATCACCCGCTTCTGGTCGCCGGTGGCCGACCAGGCGGGGCGGATGCCCGGTACCATCAGCACGAAATCCGGCCCGCAGGCGGCGCGCAGGGCGGCGATCTCGTGGGCCGAGCAGACCACCCCGTCCAGGCCGCAGTCCTGGGACAGGCGGGCCAGGCGCAGCACCTGTTCGGCCGGCGGGCTTTCCACCCCCACGGCCCGCAGGTCGTCGGCGTCCATGGAGGTCAGCACCGTCACCCCCAACACCTTTGGCCGGGTGTCGCCCCCCTCGGCCGCGGCTTCGGCGGCGGCCCGCAGCATGGCCGGCCCGCCCGAGGCGTGCACGTTGACGAACCGGGGCCCCAGCGGCAGGGCGGCGCGCACGGCGCTGGCCACCGTGTTGGGAATGTCGTGCCACTTCAGGTCCATGAACAGGGGCATGCCCAGGTCGACGATGCGCCGGGTGCCCTGGGGCCCCTGGGCGGTGAAGAATTCCTTGCCCACCTTCATGCCGCCCACCTTGCCGGCCAGCATCCCGGCCAGGGCCAGGGCGCGGTCCAGGTCGGTGGTGTCCAGGGCGGCGAAGATGCGGTCGGTGGGAGTCATCGGTGGGTCCTCAACTGCGTTCGAAGGCCATCTTGGCGGCCGCCAGGTCTTCCAGGGCCGTGCCGACGGACTTGAACAGGGTGATGTCGCGGTAATGGTCGCGCCCGGACACGGCGCCCCGGGTCAGGTCGAACAGGTCGCCCCGCACGGCGTCCTCCGACAGGGCGCCGCTGGCCAGGGCCTGGGTGATGTCGCCGGCCTCCTTCAGCGCCCCCTCGCGGGTGTCCACGAACACCCGGGCCCGGCGCACGGCGGCGTCGTCGCTTTCCCGCATGGCGGGGGTGAAGGCGCCCACCAGGTCCAGGTGCTGGCCCGGCTGCAGCCATTCGCCCCTGATCAGCGGATCCCGGCTGAGGGTGGCGCAGGAAATCACGTGGGCGCCCCGGGCGGCGCTTTCCAGGTCCTCGGTGGCGGCGACGCGGAAGTCGGGCCGGTCCAGGCGCTTGGCCAGGGCCTTGGCCTTCTTCACGTCGCGGCCCCACACCAGCACGTTGCAGATGGGCCGCTGGCTGGCGTGGGCCAGGATCAAATGCGGCGCCAGCTTGCCCGTGCCCACCATCAGCAGCCGTTCGCTGTCGGACCGCGACAGATAGCGCGACGCCAGGGCCGAGGCCGCCGCCGTGCGCCGCACGGTCAGCTCGGTGCCGTCGATCAGCGCCAGGGGGGCGCCGGTCTTGCCGCTCATCAGCAGGTAGGAGGCCATGACCGCCGGCAGGCCCTGGGCCCCGTTGTCGGGGAACACGGTGGCGATCTTCACGCCGATGTAGCCGCCGTCGCGCCAGGCCGGCATCAGCAGCAGGGTGGCGTCGTGCGCCCCCTCGCCACCCCCCTCGCCCCCCAGGGGGCTGGGCAGGGTGTGGCGGTGGCGCACCGGCACGGTGCAGCCCGAGCGGAAATAGTCGCGCAGGCGGTCGACCAGCGACCGATAGTCCAACGCCGTTTCCAGCGCCGCGGCCGGGATGACCCGCACGGCCCGGGCCCCGGCTCAGGCCGCGTCGGCGGCGGGCAGGGCGGGGGCCTGGTCCCGCTGGCGCTGTTCGGCGGCGGCTTCCAGCCGTTCCACCTTCTCGCGCAGGGCCTTGGCCTCGCGCTCGGCCTTGTCGGCCCGGAAGATGCCCTCGCGGGCCCTGAGCCGGGTCTTGCCGTTGGACACCCAGGTGGCCAGGCAGCCCCACAGGAAGCCCACGGCCATGGCCCCGATCAGGTGCAGGTACAGCGGCAGTTCCAGGCTGCGCGGCAGGGGGTCCAGGCTGAGGGTGACCGGATCGCGGTTGGCGATGGCCAGGGCCACCACCACGGCCGCGGCGGCCAGCATGATGATCAGGGAGATCAGTTTGGCAATGCTTCTCACGGCGCCGTCCGTTTGTCGGTTAACACCTGGGGGTCAACACCCGGTGGGCGGGCCCGCGGGGTCCGCCGGTGATCCTGTGGGCGTTGTAGCAGAACGGGCGCCCCCGGGTATACCCCGAAGCGCCCGATGGCACGTGTCCCGTGGGCCGCCCCCTCGCGCCGGGGCCGGCGGCGGCGGGATCAGCCGCTGGTGTTCAGCTTTTCGCGCAGCTGCTTGCCGGTCTTGAAATAGGGGATGTACTTGGCCTCCACCTCGACCGCCTCGCCGGTGCGCGGGTTGCGGCCCACGCGGCTGTTGCGTTCCTTCACCGAGAAGGCGCCGAAGCCGCGCAGTTCCACCCGGTTGCCATCGGCCAGGGCCTGGGTGATTTCCTCGAAGATGGTGGTGACGATGCGTTCCACGTCCCGCTGGTAAAGGTGCGGATTGGCTTCGGCCAGACGCTGGATCAGCTCCGATTTGGTCATGCCCCTGTCCCCTCGATGAACCCCGGCCGGTCCGGTCCGGTGTCGGTTCCTTTCCCCGACACCGCAAAGGGTGCCAAAGCGATGGCGGTCCGTCAAGTCTAAGGCCTTCTGAAGAAACGCTTTTTCATAAAATACCCGGCTTTTGCCCGAATCCGGGCGCCGTGGCGCGCCAAAAGACGTTCGTACACGTAAAAAGAAAGGCGCCGGTCCGGGAAGGTTCCCGGACGCGGCGCCCGTCCGCGCGGCGCGGCCGGCCCGCCCCCCGGGGGGCGCGGGCCGGTTCGCCAATGGGGCTATTCGTCGCCCTTGGTCTGGCGTTCCTTCAGGGCGGCGCCCAGGATATCGCCCAGGGAGGCGCCGGAGTCCGACGAGCCGTATTCGGCCATGGCCTGCTTTTCCTCGTCGATCTCGCGGGCCTTGATGGACACCGTGACGCGGCGCGACGACTTGTCGATGGCCGTCACCTTGGCGTCCACCTTCTCGCCGGCGGCGAAGCGCTCGGGGCGCTGTTCCGAGCGGTCGCGGCTCAGCTCGGCCTTGCGGATGAAGCCGGGCATGCCGTCGGCGATGTCCACCTCGATGCCGTTGTCCATCACCTTGCGCACGGTGCAGGTGACGATGTCGCCGCGCTTCACGCCGGACATGCTCTTTTCGAACGGATCGTCCGAAAGCTGCTTGATGCCCAGGCTGATGCGTTCCTTCTCGACGTCCACGTCCAGCACCTTGGCGGTGACCATGTCGCCCTTCTTGTAGTCGCCCAGGGCTTCCTCGCCGGGCTTCTCCCAGGACAGGTCCGACAGATGGGCCATGCCGTCGATCTCGCCGGGCAGGCCGATGAACAGGCCGAACTCGGTGATGTTCTTGACCTCGCCCTCGACCACGGCGCCCGTGGGGTGGCCTTCCAGGAAGGCGTCCCAGGGGTTGGACAGGCACTGCTTCAGGCCCAGGCTGATGCGCCGCTTGTCGGGATCCACGTCCAGGATCATCACTTCGACTTCCTGGCTGGTGGACACGATCTTGCCCGGGTGGACGTTCTTCTTGGTCCAGCTCATCTCGGA
>JAGREA010000374.1 GCA_020446745.1 Rhodobacterales bacterium
ACCGTCCCGAACCCCCACGGACCTTCCGGGGCCCGGACGGGGGACGGTCCAGGAGACCGAACAAGGGACCGCCCCAGGGATGGGCCGGCCGCCGCCAAGGATCGACAGCACAAGGAACCCCCCGCCCATGCCCGATGCCTCCGACGTCCTGGGATCCTGCCCCCACACGAGCGGGTCGGACCAGCCCGTGGCCCCGCTGACGGAACGCCAGAAGCTGCTGCTGTGGTCGGTGCGCCTGTGGGCCGCCGGCCAGGGCCGCCGGGCCTTCCCCTGCCGCGGCGTCCAGGCGGCGTTCCAGCGGGCCGGCGTGGCCGAGGCCCTGGCCCCCCTGGGCCGCGTCCTGGCCACGGTGGCCGTCCACGCCCACCGCACCCTGTGGCTGCGCCCGGTGTGCAGCGCCCACATGTCGCGCGACGAACGCAGCCTGCTGGACCTGTTCCTGCAAGGCGCCCCGGCCGCCGACAACGCGGCCCGGCAGGACCGCATGGCCCGCGCCCTGGCCCTGCTGATGGCCGAGGACGCCGCCCGGGGCGCCGCCCCGGCGGCGGTGATCGTGGCCGACATCTTCGCCCGGGCCGAGGCCCGGCCGGTCGTGCGGGCCGATCCGTCTTCCCCGCGGGCCGCCGCGCCCGCCCGCCTGAACCCCAGCCCGCGCCCGGCCGGCGCGTGGCTGAACTGATTTCACCCTGGAGAACCGACCATGTCCCCTGAAACCACCGCCAACCGCGCCATGCTGGATGAACTGACCGAACGGGCCGACAGCGCCTGCGTCCTGATGCGGGAAATGGCCAGCCCGGTCCGCCTGGCGATCCTGTGCAACCTGGTGTCGGGCGAGCAGTCCGTGGGCACCATCGCCGACCTGGTGGGCGCCAAGCAGCCGGCCACGTCCCAGCACCTGACGCGCCTGCACCGGCGCGGCCTGGTGGCCCGGCGCCGCGACGGCGCCACCGTCTACTACCGCATCGCCGATTCCCGGGCCCGGGCCATGCTGGCCGCCCTGCACGGCCTGTTCTGCCGCGACGGCGAGGCCAAGGGCCCGCTGATGGCCGCCGCCTAGGGCCGGCCTTGCGGGTGGCAGGCCGGGGCCGTCACAGGCGGCGCCGGCCCACCACCATCAGCGTGCCGGCCACGGCCAGGCCGATGCCCATGGCGGCCCGCATCTGCGGGCTGTACCGGGGCAGGCCGTGGGCGTGGCGGATGAAGTGCTCGCAGTTCCACGTCAGCAGGTCGTAGGGCCGGGTCATCACCGCCCGGGCCCGGGCCAGCACCTCGTCCGGCGGCAGGGTGCCGGGAAAGCCGACGATGCGCACCGGCGTGCCGGCGGCGAACAGGCGCATGCCCTCCTCCGCCCCGTGGCCCGACCGCTTGGAATTGGAAATGACCATGGGCCCGTCGCGGTCCCACCGGTCCGACACGATGCCCACGTGCTTGTAGAACCCGAACCGCGCCGCCACCACGGTGCCCGGCCGGTGTTCGGCCAGGGCCGCGGCGTCACGAACAGCCATGGTTGCCGTCTCCGGTCTGATGTGTCCTTCCCTTGATGTGGCCCACGGGGCGGGCCGGTCAAGGGAATATGCGGGCGACCCCGTGGCGCGGGGCGGCGACCGGTCGAAAGCCCACATTTTGGCGCGTAACCGGTCAAAAAGGGTCAAGAAATCCGTTTTGCCCCGGTCACGACGGTGTCATACTCCGCCCTGAAGATGCGAGATGATCGCAATATCTTCATCTTCCCCTGGGAGTCCGCCATGACCCATCCCGTCGCCCTGGTCGTTCTGGACGGCATGAAATACGACACCGCCACGGCGCACCTGACGTTCCTGGAACGCCTGGTGGATGCCGGCCGGGGTCGCCGGTGGCGCATGGAATGCGCCATGCCCAGCCTGTCGCGGCCGCTGTACGAAACCCTGCACACGGGCCTGGCGCCGGATGATCACGGGGTGACGAAGAACGACGACGTGCGCCTGTCCACGGCCGCCGACAACATCTTTTCCGTGGCCCGCGAGGCCGGGCGCACCACCGCCGCGTCGGCCTTTTCATGGATGCACGAGCTGTACAACGAGGCCCCCTTCGACGCCGGGCGCCACACCCACGTGGCGGCGCCGGACCGGCCCATCCAGTACGGCTGGTTCTACGAGCCCGAGGAACAGCCCGACGCCGAGGTGTTCCACCACGCCAGCCGGCTGATCGTCGAACGGGCGCCGGACTACATCCTGGTCCATCCCATGGGCATGGACTTCGCCGGCCACGGCCACGGCGGGCGGTCGGCCGAATACCGCGACCGGGCCATCGCCATGAACGCCGTCCTGGCCCGCCACCTGCCCGACTGGCTGGCCCGGGGCTATCAGGTCATGGTCACGTCCGACCACGGCATGGACGACGCCGGCAGCCACGGCGGCGACACCCCCGACGAACGCCTGGTGCCCTTCTACTGGCTGGGCTCGCCGGCCGGGGCCGAACAGGCGCCCAGGCCCGATGAAACGGTCAGCCAGCTGGCCGTGGCCGCCACGGTGCTGGGCGCCATGGGCCTGCGGGCCCCGCGCGACGCCCGCACCCCGCCCCTGGACGGCCCGCGCCGCCCCCGCGCGGCCTGACCGGGGTTCGCGGAAGGGCCACGGAACGGAAACGACCGGAGGACAGACCTTGGCCATCCGCACCACCACCATCGGCGCCTACCCCAAGCCCGACTTCATCCCCATCGTCGACTGGTTCCGGGCCGAGGGCGGCATGGACACCGCCGACCCCACGGCCGCCTACCTGGACGGCCTGAAGGCCATGGGCGACGAGGCCGAGGCCCTGTTCGCCCGGGGCGCGCGGGAGATCATCCAGGACCAGGTCTCGGCCGGCATCGACATCCCCACCGACGGCGAGGTGCGGCGCGAGAACTACATCCACTACCACTGCCGCCACATCGCCGGCATCGACTTCACCACCCTGACGGAAAAGGTGCTGCGCGGCGGCGCCTATGCGGCCCGCCTGCCCACGGTGGTGGCCCCGGTGAAGGCCGCGGCGCCGTTCCTGCCCCACGACTGGAAGGTGGCCCAGGCCTGCACCGACCGGCCGGTCAAGGTGACCATGCCCGGCCCCCTGACCATCACCGACACCATCGCCGACGGCCACTACGGCGACCCCAAACGCCTGGGCGCCGACCTGGGCGACGCCCTGAACGCCGAGGTCCTGGCCCTGGCCGAGGCCGGCTGCACCCACATCCAGATCGACGAGCCGGTGTTCGCCCGCAAGGCGGCCGAGGCCCTGGATTACGGCTTCGACAACCTGGAGCGCGCCTTCGCCCACTGCCCGCCCGGGGTGACCCGCACCGTGCACATGTGCTGCGGCTACCCCGACGCCCTGGACAACCCCGACTACCCCAAGGCGCCCCAGCAGGCCTACCTGGACCTGGCCCGGGCCCTGGACGCCTCGTCCATCGACGCCGTCAGCCTGGAGGACGCCCACCGCCACAACGACCTGTCGCTGCTGGAACTGTTCGGCCGCACCACGGTGATCCTGGGCGTGGTGGCCATCGCCAGGAGCCGGGTGGAGACGGTGGACGAGATCCGCGACCGCCTGACCGCGGCCCGCGAGCACATCGACGCCGACCGCCTGATGGCCGCGCCCGACTGCGGCCTGGGGCTCCTGGGACGCACGCTGGCTTTGTCGAAACTCACCCAACTTTGCACAGCGGCGGCCCAGGTAACGTGATAAAAACAAGGGCTGTTTGGCGATCGAATCCCCCGAACACGGTCTTGTGTCAGTCTAGGAAACACGGTATAGAGTTCCACCATGAAGAGAGCCATATCCCCCCAAAAACCCCTTGGTCGTCCGCGCCCCGTCGACGCCCATGTGGGTAGTCGCGTGCGCATGCGCCGGACCCTTCTGGGCGTCACCCAGGAACAGCTCGGCAATGCGGTTGGTCTTACCTTCCAGCAGATCCAGAAGTATGAAAGCGGCGCCAACCGCATCGGCGCGTCGCGGCTGTTCGAGTTCAGCCAGATTCTGGGCGTGCCGGTATCGTTCTTCTTCGACGACATGTCGGACGACGACGCGGACCGGTCCACCCAGGAGGCGCCCCTGGATTTCGACGAACAGGATTTCGACGACGGCGACCCCATGAGCCGCCGCGAAAGCCTGGAACTGGCCCAGGCCTATTACCAGATTCGCGACCCCAAGATCCGCAAGCGCCTGCTCGAACTGGTGCGCTCGGTGGGGTCGCTGGAGGAAGAGGCGGTCTGACCCACCGCCCGTTCCAGCGCGTCCGTTCCGTTGCATAGCGAAACCACCGGCCGGTTTTTTTCTGGCCGGTGGTTCCCTGCCGGCCCCTTGGCCGGTTCCCCACCCCGTGTTCCGGTTGGCTTTCCGGTTGGACTGGCCGCCGGCTAGGGCGCCTTGGCTTCGTCCTTGGCGGCCATGGCGGCGCAGCCGATCAGCACCGACACGAAATCCAACCCGGCAAACCGCGCTTCTTCCTGCAGGTGTTCCAGGGCCCGGCCGATGGCCTGGGCGCGCCGCTTGTTGGGATCGACAGGCGCGTTCGCGTTCTGCCAGGCCTTCAGTTCGACGACGTTTTCGGTTCGGGTCTGGGTCATGATCCGGTCCCTTTGGGCGTTCTAGACAAGCAGATAGGCGGATTTGCGGGCCTCTTCCTGGGCCGTCGCCTCGGCGACCGCGATGTGGCCGGCCAGGAAAGGCAGGCCCACGCGCTCGGCTTCGTCGGTGAGAAAGGCCAGGGCCTGGGCGATCTGCATGGCCGTCTGGCGTTTGGTTTCATGGGTGCGGGGCTCCTCGCGCCGCACGGCGGCCCGGGCGCTCATGCCGCCACCCGCAGGGGCTGGTCGTCCACCAGGACCGGACGGGTGATGCCCACCGCGTCGCGCACCGCCGCCAGGGCGGCGCGGGTGACCGGCACGCGGGCCACGGCCACCTTGTACTTGCCCATGCGCTGGGCCGGGCCGGTCCATTCGAAGGGACAGCCCACGCCACCGATGACCCGGCGGATGATGGCCGACGGCATCAGCACGTAGTAGCTGTCCAGCCCGTGGGCCAGGCCGTGTTCCAGGCAGGCGGCCACCAGGGCGCCGCCCACCAGGGCCCGTTCGGCCGTCGGCAGGTCGTTGTCGATGCCGAACCGCGAGCCTTCCCAGATCCGCTCCGACACCGGCAGCGGCCCGTCCTGGACCATGTCGGGCCACAGTTCCTGGATCATGTAGGGCCGGGTGGTGGGGATCAGGCGGGTCACGCCGCGGGCCTCGCCCTGGCGGTCGCGGTAGATCAGGTAGGTGGCCGCCGGCGTGTCGTACTGGTCATATTCCATGCCGTGGTAGCTGGGGATGTCCCAGGCATGGCGTTCGATGAACAGGCGGTAGCGCAACCGGTGCTGGGACGCCAGGGCGTCGCCGTAAAGGTGCGCGGTCTCCCAAGTCACGGCTTCAATCATGTCGGCCTCTCCGATGATCGAATGAATTTCGACAACCAGGAAACCGGATCGGCGGCCGCGCGCCTACCTACCAAGGTTGATAGGTTGTCTGGACCGGCATCATCGGCGGCCGTGCGGCGCCCTCCGGCTTCCAGCCCCGGGGCGGACCCGGCCGGCGGCATCAACCGACTGAAAAATTTCAGGAAATGGGGGAACAGGACCCTTTAGGGCAGGATCAGGCCCATGCGGATGGCCTTGACGATGGCCATGATGCGGTTGCCGCATTCCAGCTTGCGCATGGCGCTGCGCATGTGGAAGTTCACCGTGTGCTCGGACACGTGCAGGATCATGCCGATGTCCCACGAGCTTTTGCCCCGGGCGCTCCACAGCAGGCATTCCCGTTCGCGCGGCGTCAGGTGGACCACCGAAGGCCGGGCCGCGTCGCCGTCCACCAGGTGCTGGAAGCTGGTGTGGAACTGCCCGGCGATGGCCTGCACCCGGTCGCGCTGCTCCTGGGTGATGACCTGACGGCTGGACCGGGCCGCCGACAGGGCGAAGCAGCCGCCGAAGGGGGCGTGGATGGGCACGCACACGCCGCTGCGCAGGCCGGCCTCGCCGGCTTCGCAGAACACCCGGGATTCCACGTCCTCCAGGTCGCGCAGGTCGTCCCAGTCGAAGGGCGTGGGCATGGTGGGCGTGCGGGTGACGATGGGATCCACGGCCATGTAGCCGCTGCTGAAGTAGTGCTGGATCCACATTTCGGGGTAGTCGGTGGCCAGCACCGGGTTGGCCCCCAGGGCCAGGCGCTGTTCCAGGGGCGGGCCCGACAGGGCGCCGTACACGTGGTGATCGAAGCCCTCATCCGTCAGGGCGCGGCGGAACACGTCGGTCAGGGTACCGAGACACCGGGCGTCGTTCGCACTCTCGATGAACTCCGAAATTCTCACGAATCCCCCTCCGACCCCAACTGATGGTTGGAAGACTGCCGGTCAGACAAAGTCTTGCATACGCTCATCCGGCGAGTCGAGCGGAAAAGCGCCCTATTCGGTTGAGGATGGAACCATATTTCCCTAACAAAGTGCGTATGCAAACGATAATTCTTCAAGGAAATCGGCGCGAAAAAAGGCCCCGGTACAACCGGGGCCCAGTTGGGGGGTAAGGGATATGATGGAGAAACCTCGGGATGGGAGGCTTTCCACCTTCTATTGTTGGCCTCCGCGCCGGCCGGTTCAAGGGCCGGCCGGGGCCGGACCTTCACAGGTTCGTGAACGGGGCCCCGGCGGGCCGCCGGAATTCAGGCACAACCCCTTGACCTGAAACAAGAAACGGGGCCCGAAGGCCCCGTTCCCGAACCCGCCGGCAAGCCCCGGCGAGGGTCATTGGCGTGATCCTATTCCAGGGCCTGGACGATGCCTTCGGTCATGGCCTTGGCGTCGCCGAACAGCATCATGGTGCGGTCGGCGTAGAACAGCTCGTTGTCGATGGCGGCATAGCCGGGCGACAGCGAGCGCTTGACGAACAGGGTCGTGCCGGCCTTGTCCACGTCCAGGATCGGCATGCCCGCGATGGGGCTTTGCGGATCCGTCTTGGCGGCCGGGTTGGTCACGTCGTTGGCGCCGATGACGTAGGCCACGTCGGCGGTCGAGAACTCGTGGTTGATCTCTTCCAGCTCGAACACCTCGTCATAGGGCACGTTGGCTTCCGCCAGCAGCACGTTCATGTGCCCGGGCATGCGGCCGGCCACCGGATGGATGGCGTACTTCACCTCGACGCCCTCCTCCTTCAGCTTGTCGGCCATCTCGCGCACGGCGTGCTGGGCCTGGGCCACCGCCATGCCGTAACCCGGCACGATGATGACCTCGTCAGCCTCGTTCAGCGCCGATGCCACGCCCTCGGCATCTATGGCGATCTGTTCGCCCTCGATCTCCATCGCCGGGCCGGTCTCGCCGCCGAAACCGCCAAGGATGACGCTGACGAAGTTGCGGTTCATCGCCTTGCACATGATATAGCTTAGGATCGCACCGGAGGAGCCGACAAGCGCGCCGGTCACGATCAAGAGGTCGTTCGACAGGGTAAAGCCGATGGCCGCCGCCGCCCAGCCCGAATAGCTGTTCAGCATCGAGACCACGACCGGCATGTCGGCGCCGCCGATGCCCATGATCAGGTGCCAGCCGATGAAGCCCGCCAGTGCCGCGATCAGGATCAGCCAGAAGACCGAGGGGCCCATATCGCCGATATAGAGCAGCCCGAGGATCAGCGACAGCGCCGCCGCCGTGGCGTTCAGCATGTGACCGCCCGGCAGCTTCTTCGGCTTGCCGTCGATCTTGCCGGCCAGCTTGCCGAAAGCGACGATGGAACCGGTGAAGGTCACGGCACCGA
>JAGREA010000375.1 GCA_020446745.1 Rhodobacterales bacterium
ACGAGCACGAACAGCCGTTCACCCGCAGCCTGTCGGGCGTGCGTATTCCCGAGTCCGTTGATCAAGTGCGTATTCGCGCCCACGACACCCAGCACGGTGCGTCGCCACGCCTGGTGACGGTGGACGTGCCGCGATAGTTACGGCGCTTCCGGGTACAGCCCCCTGAGCCCGCCTTCCGAGGCCGGGGCGATGCCGCGCTCGGTGATCAGGCCCGTCACCAGGCGGGCCGGGGTCACGTCGAAGGCGTAGTTGGCGGCCGGGCTGCCCTGGGGCGTCAACGTGACCGTCTCGATACGGCCGTCGTCGGTGCGCCCGGTCATGCGGGTCACTTCCCCGGCGTCGCGCTGCTCGATGGGCACGTCCTTCAGGCCGTCGGTGATGGTCCAGTCGATGGTCGGGCCGGGCAGGGCGACGTAGAACGGCACCCCGTTGTCGTGGGCCGCCAGGGCCTTCAGGTAGGTGCCGATCTTGTTGCACACGTCGCCGCCGGCCGTGGTGCGGTCCGTGCCGACGATGCACAGGTCCACCTCGCCGTGCTGCATCAGGTGGCCGCCCACGTTGTCGACGATCACCGTGTGCGGCACCCCGTGCTCGCGCAGTTCCCAGGCCGTCAGGCTGGCGCCCTGGTTGCGCGGCCGGGTCTCGTCCACCCATACGTGGACCGGGATGCCGGCGTCGTGGGCCTTGTAGATGGGGGCGATGGCCGTGCCCCAGTCCACGGTGGCCAGCCAGCCGGCGTTGCAGTGGGTCAGCACGTTGACGCGCCCCCGGCTGCCCTTGTCTTCCTGCCAGATCTCCTCGATCACCGCCCGGCCGTGGTCGCCGATGGCCGAGCAGATGGCCACGTCGTCGTCGCAGATGTCGGCCGTGCGGCGATAGGCGGAAACGGCCCGCTCGTCGGGCCGGGTGTTGCGCAGGATGGCCCGCAGGTCGTCCAGGGCCCAGCGCAGGTTCACCGCCGTGGGGCGGGTGGCGTAGAGCGCCGCGTAGGCGGCATCCAGGTTGGCGTCCGAGGGATCGGCCCGCATGGCCAGGCACATTCCATAGGCCGCCGTGGCGCCGATCAGCGGCGCGCCGCGCACCAGCATGTCGCGGATCGCCGTGGCGGCGTCGTCCATGGTGGTCAGGGGCACGGTGACGAAGTCGTGCGGCAGGCGGGTCTGGTCGATGATGCGGACGGTCCAGCCGTCCTCCTCGACCCAGATGGTGCGGGTCGGCGTGCCGTTGACCTTCATGGGGGCCCCTCCTAGATGTCCGCGCTGGCGGCGAAGGCCACGCCGGCCGCCGCCATCCGGTCCCGGGCCGCGGCCAGCGAGCCGTCCAGGTCGATGGCCCGGCAGGCGTCCTCCACCAGCACCACGTCGAAGCCCAGCTTGCGGGCGTCCAGGGCCGAAAAGGCGACGCAGAAGTCCGTCGCCAGGCCGGTCAGGAACAGGCGGGTGAAGCCGCGCTCGCGCAGATAGCCGCCCAGGCCCGTGGGCGTCGTCTGGTCGTTCTCGAAGAAGGCGGAATAGCTGTCGATGGGGGCGCGGAAGCCCTTGCGGATCACCAGTTCGGCCCCGGTGGCCGCCAGGCCGGCGTGGAAGTCCGCCCCCGGGGTGCCCTGCACGCAGTGGTCGGGCCACAGGGTCTGCGGGCCGTAGGGCATGGTGACGCTGCCGAAGGGCTGGCCGCCCGGGTGGCTGGAGGCGAACGAGGAATGGCCGGCCGGGTGCCAGTCCTGGGTCAGCACCCGGTGGGCGAATCGGTCGGACAGGGCGTTGATGACGGGCACCACGGCATCGCCGTCGGCCACGGCCAGGGCACCGCCGGGGCAGAAGTCGTTCTGCACGTCGATGATCAGCAGCAGGTCGCCGTTCTGGTCCACATCCATCCCCACCATGGGCCGCACGCTCCTTTGTGTACGAATATTGGTTCTGGCGAAACCCTACCTGCTTTTGCTATGTGATTCCAAACAAAGTGCCCCGTTGAACGCGGGGCGGCGCCGGACGGGCACCGTGGGGGACGGGCGCCGGCAACCGACGCTTCGGGGAGACGTTTCGGAGTTCCATTCTTCGAAGGGAGGCTGAAAAAATGAAGCAGACCAGACGCCACTTCCTGGCCACCGCCGGCGCCGCCGGCACCGTCGCCGCCGCCGCCAGCACCTTTCCGGCCCCGGCCATCGCCGCCGGCACGCCCGTGCGCATCGGCGCCGTGCAGCCACTGAGCGGGTTCCTGGAGCTTTACGGCAAGCAGGCCAAGCTGGGCATCGACCTGGCGGTGAAGGAAATCAACGCCGCCGGCGGCATCATGGGCTCGCCCGTGGAGCTGCTGTACGAGGACAACAAGACCGACCCCAAGACCTCGGTCGAGCGCACCACCTCGCTGATCCGCCGCGACAAGGTGCTGGCCATCACCGGCCCCATCACGTCCAACGCGCGCGACGCCATGGCGCCCACCATCCAGCGCATGAAGACGCCGCTGCTGTACGCCACCAACTACGAGGGCGGGGCCTGCGGGCGCTACCTGTTCGGCCTGAACACCGTGCCCAACCAGGAACTGGAGAAGCTGCTGCCGGCCATGAACGAGATGTTCGGCAACAGCTACTACATGTTCGGCGCCGACTACGTGTGGCCGCAGAAGATGTTCGAAACGGCGGAAGGCATCGTCGGTGCCCTGGGCGGCACCGTGGCCGGCAAGGAATTCACCCCCTGGGGGGTGAAGGAGTTCGCCCCGGTGATCCGGCGCATCAAGGATTCGGGGGCCAAGGTGCTGGTCTTCGCCCTGCCGGGGGCCGACGGCATCACCTTCATCAAGCAGGCCGAGGATTTCGGGCTGCTGAAGGACGTGACGGTGGCCTTCCTGGGCTTCGCCGAGACCTACCTGGGCGCCTTCGGCGCCGGCAAGGGCCAGAACATGTGGGTGACGGTGCCCTTCGCCGCCGCCGGCCAGCAGCCGGGGGTGAAGGACTTCGTGGCCCGCATCCGCGCCATGGCCGGCAACGACGTGCCGATCTCGCACTACGTGATGACCCACTACAACGCCATGATGGCCATCAAGGCGGGCCTGGAGAAGGCGGGCAAGGTGGACAAGGAAGCCCTGATTGGCGGCCTGGAGGGCCTGACCATCCAGACCCCCACGGGCCCGGCCACCATCGGCGCCAAGGACCACCACACCACCATGAACATGTACCTGGCCAAGACCGAAGGCGACGGCCTGGACATCGTCAAGGACCTGGGCGCCCTGGCGCCGCAGGCGGGCTGCGGCTGATCCGCCGGGGGGCGTTCCCTTGGCGGACCTGCTGACCCTTTCCGGCCTGACCAAGGCGTTCGGCGGGGTCCAGGCCGTGGCCGGCCTGGATCTGGCCCTGGGGCCCGAGGACATGCTGTGTGTCATCGGGCCCAACGGCTGCGGCAAGACCACGCTGTTCAACCTGATCACCGGGCACCTGCGGCCGACGGAGGGGAGCATCCGCTTCGCCGGCCACGACCTGACGCGCCTGAAGCCGCACCAGATCGGCCGCCTGGGCATCGGCCGCAAGTTCCAGGTGCCCAGCGTGTTCGACGACCTCTCGGTTGCCGACAACCTGCGCGTGGCCCGTTTCGCCGAGGCCGGGCGCGCCGGCCTGTGGGGCCTGCGCCAGCGGAGCAAGGGGGACGGGGACGCGGACCTGCTGGCCCGGGTGGGCCTGGCGGACCAGGCCCGCACCCCGGCCGGGGCCCTGTCCCACGGCCAGAAGCAGTGGCTGGAGATCGCCCTGGTGCTGGCCCTGGAACCGCGCCTGATCCTGCTGGACGAGCCCACGGCGGGCATGACCCGGGGCGAGACGGCGGCCACGGCCGAGCTGATCAAGGACATCCACCGGGGCGGCGGCGTGGCGGTGATCCTGATCGAGCACGACATGCATTTCGTGGCCGCCCTGGACTGCCCGGTGGCGGTGATGATGCGCGGCGCCATCGTGGCCCGGGGCGATTACGCCACCGTGCGCGCCGTGGACGCCGTGCGCGAGGGCTACCTGGGAGCGGGTCATGCCTGACGCGCCCCTGTTCACGGTGGAGGGGCTGGTTTCCGGCTACGGCGGCGGGCGGGTGCTGCACGGGGTGGATCTGGCCCTGGCGCCGGGCGAGATTCTGGGTCTGCTGGGCCGCAACGGGGCCGGCAAGACGACCCTGCTGAAGACCATCATGGGCCTGCTGACGCCCCGCGAGGGGCGGGTCACCTTCGACGGCGCCGACATCACCGGCCAGGCGCCCTTCGCCGTGGCCCGGCGCGGCATCGCCTACGTGCCCCAGGGGCGCGAGATCTTCGCCGACTTCACGGTCGAGCAGAATCTGCGCCTGGGCAACCTTGCCGCCGCCGACTGCGAGGTCGCCTACGCCACCTTCCCGTTCCTGCGCGAGCGGGCCGGGGCCAAGGGCGGCAGCCTGTCGGGCGGCGAGCAGCAGCAGCTGGCCATCGGCCGGGCGCTCATGGGCGCGCCGCGCCTGCTGCTGCTGGACGAACCCAGCGAGGGCATCCAGCCGTCCATCGTCATGGAAATCGCCGACATCCTGCGCCGGGTGGCCCGTGACCGGGGCCTGGGCGTGGTGCTGGTGGAGCAGAACGTGGACATGGTGACGGCCATCTGCGGCCGCTGCGCGTTCATCGAGAACGGCGCCATCGCCGAGGACCACCCCATGGAAACCGTGGTCGCCGATCCGGCGATCCTGGACCGCTACCTGGCCTTCTGACCATGACCGAGCTTGTCACCATCCTTCTGGACGCCTCCAACTACGTGCTGATCCTCATGCTGGTGGCCCTGGGGCTGGCCATCATCTTCGGGCTGATGAACGTGATCAACATGGCCCATGGGGAATTCCTCATGCTGGGCGCCTACGCCGTGCTGATGGTGCAGGATGCCGGCGGGTCCTACTGGCTGGGGTTGGTCGCCGCGCCGGTGGTGGTGGGGGCCGTGGGCCTGGTGGTGGAGGAACTGGTGATCCGCCACATCTACCACCGCTTCCTGGATACCATCCTGGCCACCTGGGGCCTGTCGCTGCTGCTGAAGCAGGGGATCATCCTGATCCACGGGCCCGGGGCCTATGCCGTGGCGGCGCCCATGGAGGCCACGGTGGACGTGCTGGGCGCGCCCTATCCCCTGTTCCGCCTGTTCATCATGGGGGTGGCCGTGGCCACGGTGGCCTTCACCTTCTGGCTGTTCTTCCGCACCCGGTTCGGCCTGGCCGC
>JAGREA010000376.1 GCA_020446745.1 Rhodobacterales bacterium
CGAAGCAAGAAAGGACTGCGCGCGAAGCGCGCCTCTCTTCCTTCTCTGTGTGATCTCTGTGAACCTCTGTGTTCTCTGTGGTTCACCTTTTTTGGGAGATGGCGTGCACCGCCCTCCGCCGCCATTGGGCCCCCGCCTTCGCGGGGGCGACGGGTGGAGGCGCGGGGGCAATGGTGGGGAGGCAGGAACCATGGCAGTCCCCGCCCCTCAGTCCCCCGGGCGTGTCCGGGGCGGCGGGGTTTCGGGCGGCGGGGGGCGGCCTTCGGCCATGGCCGACAGCATGCCCTGGGCCTCGGAAAGCATCCAGCCGCAGGTGGCGCCGTACAGGTCCAGGAACCGGTGCATGAAGGCCGCCCGGTCCGCCGGGTCGGCGATGCGCGTGCCGCCGAACGCCCCCAGGCGCACCAGCGAACGGTAGGACCCGCCGACGATGCCCATCACCGGCGCCAGGTCCGGGGCGCCCCGGGTCAGGCCCGCCAGGCGCTGTTCCAGATCCCAGAACCCGTCGCCGGCCCGCCGGGCCTCGGCCAGGCGGCCGTCCAGCACCACCCGGAACAGGTCGCAGGCGTCGGCGGCACGGCGCAGGGCCGCCGGGTCCAGGTCCAGATAGGCGATCTGCCCGGCCACGTCGTCCAGCACCGCCCCCTGGGCGCCGGACCACCGTTCGTCCACCTCCAGGGCCGCCGCCGCCCGGGGCTGGGCGCCGTCGATGCGGGCCCCGCGGCTGGTGTTGATCAGGGCCAGGCCCCAGTGCTTGGCCACCGCCGCCAGCATGGCCCGCGAGGTATCCAGCGACCAGGTGGTCAGCACCGTGCCGCCCATGTTGCCCGGCACCTCGCGCTCGAACCCGGCGTCGGGCCGCCGGTTGGGGTTGACCACGTAGTCGGCGTCGAAATAGCTGGCCTCGCGGGCGTGGTGCTCGCCGTCGGCCCGGCGGCCGCAGTCCACGCCGAACAGGTGCACGGTCTTGAAGCCCATGGCGGCCACGGCGGCCAGGGCCGCGTTGGCCACCAGGGGCGCCGCCCCCTGCAGCGGCTTGGTGCCCCCGGCGAACAGGCCGGCGGCGGAAAGGCCGTCGCGGAAATAAAGCCAGCGGTGGCGGAACAGGGCCACCGCCGCCGGCGCCACGGTGGCCGAGGCCAGCAGCAGGATGCCGTGCAGCCCGTGGTTGGCGGCCACCCGTTTCAGGTTGTCCACCAGCGGCTGGGTGTTCTCGTTCTCCAGGTGCAGGTCGGGGCGGATGCCGTTCTTCAGCAGGATTTCCAGCGCCGTGCCGCAGGACACCACCAGCAGCCGGTCGCGCAGGCGCTTCAGGTGCGCCAGGTCGTCGTCCAGGGACGGGCCCGAGCCGACGATGGCCACGGGCATGGCCTGTTCGCGGCGCGGGCGGCGGTCCAGCAGGCGCGCCGGCTGGCCGGCCGACTTGGCCGCCAGGTTGGCGTGGGCGTGGCGCATCATGATCCGTTCGTCCTCGAAGAAGCCCCAGGTGACGAAGGTGTCCTTGATGCGCCCGTTCAGCAGCTTGCGGGCCTCCTGCAGGGCCCACGAGGGATAATGGACGAAGGCGTAGGAGCCATCGACGAAGGTGCGGGAGTTCTCGGCGATCACCCGCTCGATGCCCTCCACCATGCGCGACGGGTCCATGCCGACCAGGAAGTGGATCTGGGTGCCGGCCGCCTCGGCCCGGGCGAACAGGTCCGCCCAGTCGATGGCACCGAAGGAATGCCACAGCAGTTCCGGCACCGGTTCGGCCAGGATCAGGTTGCGCACCGGGGCGCGCTCCAGCAGCAGCGGCAGGTGGAAGCCCAGCCCCACCCCCAGCACGAAGGCATAGCCCACGTCCACCACCGGGTGGGGCGACAGGCCGCGGATGCCCGACCGGGCCAGGAAGTCGCCCAGGTCCAGGGCCACCTCCATGCCGGCGGCCGAGATGTTGCAGTGGCGCGGATCGGCGAAGACGATGCGGTCGGGATCCTGCAGGAAGTCGGCCACCTGGCGCTCGGCCCAGTCGGGCCCCGCCGCCGGGTACAGGCGCGTGGGGCCCAGGTCCAGGTTGACGGTGCGGGTGCCTTCCACGATGGGCCTGGCCGACGTCTGGCCCAGGTGTTCCAGGCGGTCCAGCACGTGGGGCCGGTGGGTGCGGAAGGCCGCCCGGCTGCGCTCGAACAGGCTGTCCCCGGGGTGGGACGCCATGTCAGGCCTCCCGGGTGGTCGGCTCGCCGGCCGGCATCAGCCCTTCCGGCGCCGGGCGCTTGCCGATGTCTTCCGGCACCGCCTCGCCGGCCACCATGGCGGCCAGCAGGGTGCGCACCTCGTCGGCCATCCACAGGCAGGCCTCGGCGTAATGGTCCAGGAACAGGTCCAGGAACCAGGCCCGCTCGTCCGGGTCCTCCACCCGGGTGCCGAAGAAGGCCCCCAGGCGGACCATGGAGGTGATGGAGCCGCCGGCGATGCGCAGCACCGCCCGGCCGCCGTTCACCTGGTCCTCCCAGAACGCCTCCAGGCGCTTTTCCAGCTCCCAGAAGCCCCGGTCTTCGGCCCGGGCCTGGGCGATCATGTCGGTGAAGCCGGTGATGAAGGTGTCGCAGCCGTCCAGGGCGCCCTGCAAATCCACCCGCTCCAGGAAGGCACCCGGTTCGAAGAACTTCAACTGCGCCTGCAGGCGCTCCATCACCGCCTGGCGCTGGCCTTCGGGATTGGTCAGGCGAATGGCCGCCCCGGCCATGGGCCGGGCGCCGTCGATGCGCGCCCCGTGGCCGCAGTTGATCAGGGTCAGGCGGCGGAAGCCGGCCAGGGCCGTCAGGGTGCGGCGCGACAGGTCCAGGGACCAGCTGGTCATCACCGTGCCGCCGAAGTTGCCGGGCACCTCGCGGTCGAACCCGCGCTCGATGAATTCCAGGGATTCCCCTTCCACGTAGTTGTCGTAATCCTCCTGGTAGTAGACGGCGTCGCGGGCGTGGTGGTCGCCGTCCTTCAGCATGCCGCAGTCGACGCCGAACAGGTATACGGTGCCGAAGCCCAGGGTGCCGGCCACGGCGGCGGCGGCGTTGGCCACCAGGGGGTCGGCGAAGGGCAGCGGTTCGGTGTTGCCGTGCATGATCTGGCTGGAACTGAGGGGCGCGCGGAAGAAGTACCACACGTCGTCGAACAGGGCGCTCAGCTCGGGCACCACGGTGGCCGAGGCCACCAGGGTGATGCCCTTCAGGCCGTATTCGGCGTCGAAGGCCTTCAGGTTGTCCACCAGGGGCGCCGTGTTCTCGTTCTCGACGTGCAGGTCGGGGCGGATGCCGTTCTTCAGCAGGATGCCCAGCGAGGTGCCGCAGGAAAACACCAGGGCCCGGTCGCGCCACTTCCTGATCACCGCCAGGTCCTGGTCCAGGGACGGGCCCGAGCCGACCACGAACATGGGCATGGCCTGTTCCAGGTAGGGGCGCCGGTCCACCAGGTGGAACGGCCAGCGGCGGAAGTTGCCATAGGCGTTCTTCATCATCAGGATCTCGTCCTCGAAGAACCCCGACGAGATGAAGAAGGTCTTGATCTTTTCGTTCAGCAGCTTGCGGGTCTGGCCCAGTTCCCAGGAATAGTAGTGGATGTAGGCGTAGGAGCCGTCGATGAAGGTGGCGCCGCGGGCCCGGATCACCGCCTCGATCTCGGCCACCATGCGTTCGGGCCCGTGGCCGGGGCCGCCCAGGAAGTGGATCTCCAGGCCCTGCGCGTCGGCCTGGCGGAACAGGTCCGCCCAGTCCAGCACGTGCATGGAATGGAGGATGAATTCGGGCACCGGCTCGATGATCACGATGTGGCGCGCGATGGCCCGGGCCACCAGGTCCGGCAGGTGCAGGCCCAGGCCCAGGCCGAACACGAAGGCATAGCCCACGTCGACCACCGGATAGGGCGCCAGGCGGCGCAGGCCCCGGTCCTTCAGGGCGTGGCCCAGTTCGAACAGCACCCGCTTGGATACCGGCGACAGGTTGCAGTGGGACGGATCGGAAAAGCCCAGGCGGTCCGGCGAGCCGTCGAACTGGCGCAACTGCTCGGCCGTCCAGGCGGGCCCGTCCGAGGGGTACAGGCGCGTGCCCCCCAGGTCGATGTTCACCGGCCGGCCGTCGGGCCCGTCCACGCGCGACGACACGCGCACGCCCTGGGCCTCCAGCAGCGCCCAGTGCTCGGGGCGGCGGGCCCGCCAGACGGCCACGTTGCGGTCGTAAAGGGTGTCGCCGCCCGGCACGTCGTCGCCACCGGCGCCGGGCATGGGTTCAGCCACCGCAGGCGCGGTCCCACAGGGATTCGTAGACCGTTTCCAGGTCGGTGGCGCGGCGCGCCGTGTCCAGCAGGGGGGCCTGCTCCATGCGGCCGCGGATGGCGCCGGCGAAGGCGGCCCGGCGATCGGCGTCGGCGGCCCAGTCCAGGGCCAGCTGCACGTAGGTCTCGATGGTGGCGGCCTGGCACTCGCCGGCCAGGCCCAGGCCGGCCAGCACGCTGGTCACTTCGCGCCAGGCGCGGCTGTCGTCGGGGCCCGTCTGGCCGTTGATCACCGGCAGGCCGGCCCACAGGGCGTCCACGGCCGGTTCCCAGCGCAGGGCGGGCACGGGCATCAGGGCGATGTCGCCCGAACGGAAGAATTCGGAATCGCCCACCCCCGACAGCACGTCGATGCGGTGCGACACCCCGAAGTTGCCGAACAGGGCCACCAGGCGCTCGGCGTTCACCTCGACCCGGAATTCCCGGTCGCGCAGCAGAAGCTGGCTTTCCGGCAGGGCGTGCAGGATGCGGGCCCACAGGGACGCCGTGGCCGGGTTGATCTCGGCCAGGGAGGCGTCGGCGACGAAGGTCAGGGGGCGTTCGCCGGCCTGGGGCCCGGCCGGGCCCTCGTCCTTGGGCAGGTCGATCAGGCTGGCGCCGCTGGGCAGGGAAACCGGCGTTTCCACCAGGCCCGAACGGTCGGCGCCTTCGGGATCGAACACCGGGTCCGACACGATGGCGTCCATGCCGGCCAGGCCGGTGCCGGCGCGGCTGCCCAGCCAGGCCACCTGCACCGGCGCCATGCGCTGGCCGAAGGCGCTCAGGTGCTGGGGCATGGCGAAGCCGGTGGCGTCGATCAGGATGTCCACCTCTTCCGTGGTGACCAGGGACCCGAAGGTGATGGGGTCGGTGTCGCGCACGTCGTGCCAGCCTTCGAAGGCCTTCTGGAACACCATGTTGGTGGCCGCCGACAGGGGCCCGAAACCGAAGCCCACCAGGCGGTAGCGGCGCGATGGGTGGCGCGCCAGGATGCGGGCCAGGGCCGGGCCGGCGCGGCGCCCGCCCAGGTTGCCCACCAGGTAGCCGATGGTCAGCCGGTCGCGCGGGCCGGCCGTGCGCACGGGCATGCCGGGCAGGGTTTCCACCCCGTGCCGGGCGCCCCAGGCGCGGAAGATGGCGGTGATGGCGTCGGCCGACAGGCTGGTGTCCATCAGCGCGTCCTGGGCCGCCTGGCCGGCGATGCCGGCGTCGTCGGGGTCCAGCCCCATGGCCCAGTCGTGCAGGGCGCGGCCGGCGGCCTTGTCGCCGATGGCCGTCAGGGCGGCGCCCAGGTGGCCGGCGATGGCGGCATCGCCCGGCAGCATGTGCATGGCGGCGCGCAGGGTTTCCGCCGCCGACTGGAAGCGCCCCGTCACCATCAGGCAGTTGGCCAGGCCCAGATAGCCCATGCGGCTGGCCGTGTGGATCTGGATGTGCTGGTTGAACCAGTGTTCGGCGTCCAACCACTTGCCGGCGTCCAGGGCCGCCACGGCGCGGCGCAGCAGGGGATCTTCCACCACGTTCAGGAAGGCCGACGAGAAATCGGGCAGGCTGTCGGGCAGGGCCCAGCCGGCCAGGCGGGCCGACGACGGCAGCACCGTGGCCATCTTGCCGTAGAACGAGCTGTTGCTCAGGTCGCCCACCATGGCGTGGAGGACCGACAGCAGGTTGGCCACCTCGGCCACCTCGCTGTCCTGGGAGAAGGCCTTTTCCGCATAGCCGATGGCCGAGGCGAAATCCTCGTGCGCGGCGAAGGCCAGGGCCGACAGGTACAGCACCTCGGACGCGCCCTCGCCCTGGTCCATCAGGTCCTGGCACTGGGCGGCCACGGCGGCCCATTCGCCGTCGGCGGCCAGGCGGGCGGCTTCGTCCAGGCCCCCGGTCACGGCGCCCGCTTCCATGGTGGTCATACCGAAGTCTTGATCGACGGCGGCGGGCCCGCCGGCGGTTCGGCGCCGTCCTCGGCGGCCGTCGCCGCGGGGGCGTCGGCGGGCCGGGTGTACAGCCCGCCGGCCAGCTCGCGGTTGATGTTGATCAGCACGTCCAGGCGCTCGGGCCGGGGATCGGAAATGAAGGTCACCGTGTGCTTGTCGATGAAGTTCGACAGCGACAGCACGTTGGACCGGATGTCCATGGGCAGGGGGCAGTCGGGGGCCAGAAGCTCGGCCTGGATGATGGTCCACAGGCGCCAGTTCAGGCGCGCGGCGCCCAGCATGGCCTCGCGGTCAGCCGTTGCCGCCGCGTCCTTCATCCGCAGCGCCGCTTGGGTCAGGGCCCACGCCTCCGCCTCCCTCGGATTCCCCTCCAGGGGCGGTCCGGCGTAGTTCTTCACCAAGTCTTTCGTGTACATGGTCCAAGACCTTCTTTTCGTGAAGGATCAGGTCCCGACCCCGCTTAAGAGCCTGATAAAGCTGACCTTCATCTACCATCTGGCGGATGTCCGAGGTGACGGGCAGGGCACTCGGGGCCGCACGCTGATAACTTTCCAGGAAGTCATTAAGATGGGGTAAATGATGGTCGTGCTGCGACGGGAACAGGTACAGGCATTGCAGGGCATAATAGACCCGGCTGGCCGGCGTGACCGCCTCTTCCGGCGTCAGAATGTCGCTGTCGCGCAGGATGGCGGCTTCGTTCATCACCAACAGGGAAACGTTGTGCGCGGTGATGTTTTCCAGCACCGCGCCGTTGATGATGATCTTCTGACCCTTCTTGATCTGGAGCTTCAACGGCATGGAGCGTTCTTACCACAAAAAGCCGGACGATCAGGAATGATAGGCGGCGAAGGCCAGTCTTGAAAAGAAGGCCGGTCTTGAAAAGAACGAGGGGGCGAAACGCCCCCCCGAAATCGTCGTCATGACGGTCGTGTCGATTACCGGAACAGGCCCAGGATCGACTGCTCGGACTGACCGGCGAAGGACAGCGACTGGATACCCAGCTGCTGGCGGGTCTGCAGGGCCAGCAGGTTGGCGCCTTCCTCGTTCAGGTCGGCCACGGTCAGCTTCGACGCACCGCTTTCCAGCGTATCCACGTACTCGGACGTGAAGTTCAGGCGCACCGACAGGATCGCCACGTTGGAGGCGATGGCCGAGGCCTTGGAACGCAGGTTGGAGATGGTCTTGTCCAGGGACGTGAGCGCCCGGTCGGCCATGGAGTTGAACGACGCCAACTCGTTGGCCAGCGACAGGCTGAAGCTGGACAGACCACCGGTGGTGAAGCCCAGGGCGGTCAGCAGCAGGCTGGCTTCCGTGGCGCCCGCGGCGGTGCCGGCGGTGGCCAGGAAGTAGGTGGACAGGTTGAAGTCCACGCCCGAAACGTCGAGCTTCGAATCGGCCTTGTCCGAGAACCGGACCGACAGGGTGGAGGCGGTCGAGTTCAGGAGGTTCAGACCCTGGTAGGAAGCGTCGTTCACCAGGTTCTGGATCTGATCGGCCAGTTCTTCGACCTGGTCGGCCAGCTCGGCGCGCTGGGTGGCGTCGGCGGACCGGGCCGTGTCGATGATACCCTTGATCTGCTTGGTCAGGTCCTCGATGGCCTCGGTGGCCGTGAGGGCGGTTTCAAGCGAGCTCACGCCCTGGTCGATGCCGTCCTTGCGGTCGGCAAGGTCGCCGGCGCGGTCGCTCAACGACTTGGCCTGGAAGAAGGCCACGGCGTTGTCGATGGGGCTGGCGACCTTCAGGCCCGTGGACAGGCGTCCCTGGGTGCGGTCGATCAGGTCGGTGGTACGGGAAAGAGACAGCAGGTTCGCGCGGACCGCTGTCGATAGGGTGATGTCAGCCATTTTGGCTCTCCTCTTCTAAGGATCGCGTACTCTGCGTGCTTCTCACGCAGCGGCCGATCATAACATGAACCGATCGTTAACGCCAAGCGCCGAGAAACATGCGCGGAAACCACGCCCGATAGGATCAGACGGAGATGTCTATCAGCGATTGGGTGAACGCCCCCTGGGCCGTGTCGGCGCCGCCGAACAGCTTGGTGTATTCGGCCCGCAGCGCCGCCGCGTTCTCCACCGCCGAGGTCACCAGGGCCAGCTTGACGTCGGACTGGGACTGCAGCTCCTGCAGCGCCAGGGCCTGGCGGGTGGTGATGTCGCCCAGCGTGCCGTTCAGGGCCGAGATGTCCTCGCCGGCCCGGTCGGCCACGTACTGGGCCCGCACTTGGGCGGCCTCGAACCCGGCGATGGCGATGTCGACGATGACCTTGGCGGCGTTCAGGTCGTCCTGGGCGCGGGACCGGCCGTCGTCGGTGGTCAGGCCGTCGTACAGCCAGGCGTCCAGCACCTCCAGCCCGTCGCGCGACAGGGTGCCCGACAGGGTGCGGGCGTCGGCCGTTTCCGGGGCCACGGTGAAGGTGATGTCGGTGCCCGACAGGCTGTCGAGCTGCACCCCGCCGCTGACCGAGGCGATCTCGCCCGTGTAGTCGCCGTTGGCGTCCAGTTCCCGCAGCAGCGGGGCATAGCCCCGGTCGCGCACCCACGAGGTGCCGTCGCTCACGTCCAGCACATAGTCCGTGCCCAGGTAGGTGCGCGACACCGACCGGGTGGCCCGGTTCAGGCCCGTATAGAAGGTGTAGGTGTCCTGGGGTTGGGCGCCCAACAGGTTGGGGGAGTCGCCGCTGTCCTCGGCCTGGTCGATCAGGCTGTTGATGGCGGCGTTGAAGGCCAGGGCGTAGGTGAAGGCGCTGTCGTCGGTGCCGGCCTGGGACTTCCAGGCCTGGGCCTTGGCGTCGTCCAGGCGGTCACGGATGAAATGGGCCCGGCGGACCAGGTCGCCCAGGACGTCGCGCGCGTCGTCGGCCTGGTCGGCCAGGTCCTGGCGGGCGGCGATAGCGGACTGGGCGGCGCCGGTTTCCTGGGCGGCATCGGCGGCCAGGGCGTTGGCCTGGCGCTGGAAGGCGGCCTGGCTCTGCGCCTGGAGTCCGGCCAGGAACAGGGCGACGGCATAGTCCGCCGCGCGGATGGGGGTCAACACCGTGGTCACGCGGTTCTCCCGGCGGGGGGCATGGCCGCCGGGGGGATCTTAACACATTGTTAACCATGGGAGAAATGGGGGGTGCGTTGGGCGGGCCGTCACCGCATCCCCTGCCCCACCGCCGGGTTCCGGCCGGCTCCCGTCATGCCGGCACCTCGCCCGTCAAGCCCGCTCCCCTCCTGCCATTCCCGCTCCCCTTCCGTCATTCCCGTGAAAACGGGAATCCAATGGCCTCGCGGCCCCGGCCCGGCATCGGGCGCCTTTTTCACCACAGAGAACACAGAGATGCACAGAGAAGCCACAGAGGCTTCGCTGCGCGAAGCAGAGGACCCGCGCGCGTTGCGCACCTCTGTTCTTCTCTGTGTGATCTCTGTGAGTCTCGGTGGTCTCTGTGGTTAGGCGGGCTTTTCAGCTTGCACAGCGCAAAAAAGTAAACTGTCACCGTATTCAAATCAGGCAATTAATTGCACTGTCGCCGTAGTCTCAAACTTGTGTGTTCGCAAAAAGGGTACAACACCACTGCATTCCTCTTGCGAGAGCGAACATGCTATGTACTATGTAGGTGTCATAGGAGAGAGAAGAAATGGCCGGAAAAATTCCTTATATTTCAAGTGGTGGTCCGATCGTACAAGCATTTACTCAATTCCGCAGATCGTTCCCTGCAGTTATAGATGCCTCAACGCTAAAAAAATTAGGTCTTGCATCAAACAATGAAAGCTATCTTATAAACATATTGAGGTTTCTTTCTTTAATTGACGATGAAGGAAAAAGAACTAAAATTGCTTCTGAGGCATTTGTACTTCATAAAGACGATGATTTTCAGAATTCTTTATCTGACATAGTCAGAACCTCCTATTCTGAGATCTTTGATCTGCACGATGAAGATGCCTGGACTCTTGATGATGAAAATTTAATCACATATTTTAGGCAAACGGATCAATCCACTGAAATAGTAGGTAAGAGGCAAGCACTCACTTTTAAAGCGCTTGCTGGTTTGAGCGGAAAGCGAGAACTGAGCGCTCCAAGAACGACGAATCCAAAAAAGACTAAATCCGAATCGTCGAATAATAATAAGCGAAAAAATAAATCAACGAAATCTGATTTAACTCCAGAAAAAGCAGACGATGTTGTTCACACATCTACATCGAAAAATGAAATGGGCTTTGGCCTTACTGTTCGTGTAGAAATAAATTTGCCATCAGATGGATCTCAATCTACATACGACCGCATCTTCAAAAGTATTAAAGAGAATTTAATCGATGCCTACAAGTCTTAAGGCATTTGAAAATATTTGTCGTCGAGCCCATATAGTAGACGAATCGGTTTTGCGCTCTGTACGTTCTCACCCATTTGAAGAGAGAAATCTGTTCCCTGATTTTCCAAAAAAGGTACGTAAGCTCTTTGACGACGGACATTACTCTGAGGCCACGTTTGAGGCGTTAAAGTTCCTTGACAAAACAGTACAACGAATTTCTGGAAAAAGGGGATCCGGATTTAATTTAATGATGAGCGTTTTTGGCGGAGACAACCCAGACATAAAAATAAATGCACTTTGCTCTGAAAGTGAAATTGATGAACAAAAGGGATATCAGTTTATGTTTTCGGGAATTATGAGCGCAATAAGAAATCCAAAGGGACACGAACATTCTATCGAAGATGATCTTGATACGTGCTTAGATCATTTATCTATGATTTCAACTCTTCTTCGTCGCCTCATAGAATCAGGGCACATTTAGACTCCTCTCTAATCCCTAGTTTTGGTAAGAAGTGAGTTTCAGTAAAATTGCACATGCCCGCTGAAACCTCCGTCATTATGGTGACGGTTTACTTTTTTCCCAGCGCCTCAGCACCCCTTAACCATTCCCCCAAACTTCCCCCGAAACACCCTCTCCTCCCTTTCCACCGCCTCCACACACCCAAAATCCCTTACCAGCTTCAGCACGCCGCGGCAAAAATCCTCGCCCACGCCGTGTTTGCTGGAGAAGCGGTGCAGGACCTCGATGGCCGTGGCCTGGTCGCCGCGGCGGAACAGTTCCCCCGTCAGGGCCATCAGGCGCTGGAACAGGCGGGCCGGGTCCATGGTGTCCAGGCCGGGCTCGCTCAGCACGCCGTTCACCAGGGTCATGATCCGCACCTCGTCGCGGAACGCCGGGTCGCGGGCAGCGATGCGGGCCTGGAAGCGGGCGCGGCAGGCTTCGTAGAGCTGGCGGTCCAGGGGGTTGGCGGCCTCGATGGCCTGGGCCTGGGCGGGCGTGGGGCGGTGGCGGGCCGCCCCGGACTGGTTCACGTGCTGGCGGCCCAGCGAGAACAGCGGGCCGCAGCCCAGGTGCTCGCGCAGCAGCACCAGGTTCTCCGCCTGGCGGCCGAACAGCAGCACCAGGGGGATGTGGGCCTCGATGTTGTCCAGGGCCCGGGCCAGGTGGTCGGGGCCCACGGTGGGCACCGTTTCCATCACCCGGCCGGTGGCGGCGTCGTGGACCTCCGGCCGGCCGGGGATCAGGCCGAAGCCGTTCAGGCGCTTCACCATGCCGTCCCGGGCCTCGAAGAAACCGGCCAGCCAGCGGTCGAAGTCCAGCGGCACGTCCAGGCCCTTGCCCGCCGCCAGGAACATGGACCACACCCGGTCCACCGGGTCGCGCACCGTGGTGGCGTAGTCGGCCGGGCCGGGCAGGTGGCGGTGGACGCCGAACAGGAAATGGCCGGCGTAGATCTCGTGCCCCTCCGCCCGGGCGTCGCGCTGGAAGCCCTCGAACGCCGTGGGGTCGCGGTGGTCGCCGCTGGTCAGGTGGAACAGGCGGGCGTTGCCGTATTCCTCGCCCAGAATGGCCGTCAGCGCGTTGCTGGCCGTGCGCACCTGGGACAGCACGATGAGCGGACGCGCCAGGCGCGGCGGGCCCGGGGTCACCGCAGGGCCGCCCGCATGGCGGCGATCACCCGGCCCTGGTCCACCGGTTCCAGGCCG
>JAGREA010000377.1 GCA_020446745.1 Rhodobacterales bacterium
GGCACCCGCGCGCCGGCCGGGCCCAGGGCCGGGCGGCGGCGCGTCTGCACCCACACGGCGGCCATGTAGAGCGCCGTGGCCAGCACCCCCGGCACCAGGGCGGCGGCGAACAGCCGGCCGATGGACTGCTCGGTCAGGATGGCATAGATGACCATGATCACGCTGGGCGGGATCAGCACCCCCAGGGTGCCGCCGGCGGCGATGGTGGCGGCGGCCAGGCCGTCGTCGTAGCGGTGCCGGCGCATTTCCGGCATGGCCACCTTGCACATGGTGGCCACGGTGGCCAGGCTGGACCCGCAGATGGCGCCGAAGGCGGCGCAGGCGCCCACGGTGGCCATGGCCAGGCCGCCCCGGAAATGGCCGATGAAGGCGTGCACGGCATCGTACAGGCCCCGCGACAGGCCGGCGTGGGCGGCGAACACCCCCATCAGGATGAACAGCGGGATCACCGACAGGCCATAGGGGAACACGGCCTCGAACGGCACCGAGCCCATGATGAAGCCGACGCTTTCGGGGCCGTTGAGGATCAGCCCACCAACCATGCCCACCACCCCCATGGCGATGGCCACGGGCACCCGCAGGCCGATCAGCCCCAGCAGCACGGCGAAGGCGACCACGCCCATGACCGGCGGCGACATCGCGCTAGTCCTCGCCCATGGACAGCAGGCCGCGGCCGGTGACGGCGGTGTACAGGTAGGTCAGGGTCATCACCCCCATGACGGCCACCGACAGGCCCGCCCCGGCCAGCAGGGGCACCCAGTACCAGATCTTGGGAATGCCCAGGGTGAGCGAGGCGTCGCCGTAGGCCAGTTCCTGCAGGGCCTGCAGGCGGCCGTAGTGGGCGATGGCCACCATCAGGGCCACGGCCAGCAGGCCGCCCAGGGCCTGCACCAGGGCCAGGGCCCGGCGCGGCAGGCGGTCGGTCAGCATGGCCACGGCCACGTGGCTGCGGGTGGCGAAGGCGAAGGGGATGGCCAGGTAGGCGGCGGTCATGACCATCAGCTGGGTGATGTCCACGGTACCGGCGAACGAGATGTTGGCCGCCTTGCGCAGCACCACGTCGGCGGTGGTCATCAGCACCGCCGCCATCAGGGCCAGCATGCCCAGCCAGGCGAGCCAGCGGGTCAGGGTGGCCAGGGCCGAATTGAGGGTCTGCAGCATGGCGGCGCCCGTTGCAACGGGGCGGGGCCGGCCGCCGCGTCGGGCGGCCGGCCCCGGGTGGCTTAATGCTCGAACTTGGCGACCAGGGCCTGGGCCTCGGCGTACAGGGCCGCCGGGTCGGCCACGCCCTGTTCCTTCAGGGCCGCCAGGTATTCGTCCACCATGGGCTTCAGGGCGGCCAGCCACTGGGCGCGGGTGGCGTCGTCCACGGCGGTCACCGTGTTGCCCTTCTTCAGCACGGCTTCCAGGCCGGGCTTGTCCCAGGCATCCCACCAGGGGCCGAACTTGTTGACCAGGGTCTGGCCGGACAGGCTGTCGATGCAGCCCTTCACCTTGCCGGGCAGGGAATCGAACTTGCGCTGGTTCATGACGAAGTAGAACGAGGTGGTGTAGACGCTGGCGTCCAGGTGGTGGTTCAGCACCTCGTACAGCTTGAACCCGTTCACCGCCTCCCACGGGAACACGGTGCCGTCGATCACCCCCTTCTGCAGGTTCTCGTACACCTGGGTGGGCGGCAGGCCCACCGGCGAGGCGCCCAGGTGCTTCAGCATCATGGAGATGGCCAGGCTGGGGAAGCGGATGCGCAGGCCCTTCAGGTCCTCGATGCTGTTCACCGGCTTGTCGCGGGTGTGGATCTTGCCCGGGTTGTGGGCGTGCAGGGCCAGCACCTTCAGGCCCTTGTACTCGGGCTTCAGGGTGCCCGACTCGTACAGCCCCCACAGGGTCTTCGAGGCGGAATCGGCGCTCTTGGTCAGGAACGGCATGTCGATGATGGTGGTGCGCGGCAGGCGGCCGCGGGGAATGCCCGTCAGGCCGTGGGCGATGTCCACCACCCCGGCGCGCACCTGGTCCAGCTGCTTGGCCACGTGGCCGAAGGCCGAACCGGCGGGAAAGATGGTGACGTTCACGTCATCGCCGGCGCAGGCCTTCAGGTCGGCGATCCAGGGCTCGATGAAGACCGTCTGGGTGGGGTGCGTGGACGGCAGAAAGTGGCTGAGCTTCAACTCCAGCGCCTGGGCCGGCGCGGCGGCCAGGGACAGGCCCAAGGTCGCGCCCAGGGACAGCGCGACGCCCGTCGCGATGCGTTTGATCATGGTGTTCCTCCCGAATGTGGCGGCCGGGCCGGCGGGGGGCCCTCTGCGGGGCCTTGTCCGGCGTCGTCGGCCGAGCGATGTCCGCCCAAATTAATTTCATTTGTAACTAATATCAAGTCGTAATCGGATGGCCCGAAGTTCGCCCCGGGTTCGGGCCCGAACATGATAATCGCATCATATAAAAGGAAAAATCAGGCCCCGGCCGGTTCCGCATTGTTCCAGCGGCGAACAGAAAACCCTTGATCTTAGTTGCAATTGAAACTAATCAGGACTCGGTGGCGCCCGGCGGGCCGGGGGCCGCCCGCCCGGCCGGGTCGCCCGGCCAACGGAGCCCCCCGGCGCCAACAAAGGGGGGCCCATCAGACGGCATGGAGGAGTTCCCGGGATGAAACAGTGGATCGCCGTTCCCCACGTGGAAGGCACCGCCAGCCGGCAGGCCCATTGCGACCTGCCCGACGGCACCTTTGAGCGCGAGATCGGCCGCGAGGGCTTCTTCGGCCCGGCATCGCAGCTTCACCACACCCATCCGCCCACCGGCTGGACGTCCTTCGACGGCCCCCTGCGGCCCCACGCCTATGACCTGAACAAGGTGCCGGGCCCCCAGGCCTCGCCCTGGCAGGCGCCGCTGATCCTGTCCAACGCCGCCTGCGAGATCCGCATGTGGCACACGGAAGGGAAAATGGACCACCTGGCCCGCAACGCCGACGGCGACCAGGTGCTGTTCGTCCACGAAGGCGCCGGCCACCTGTTCTGCGACTACGGCCACCTGGAATTCCGCGACGGCGACTACCTGGTGCTGCCCCGCGCCACGGCCTGGCGCCTGGAATGCGACGGCCCGGCCGCCATCCTGATGGTCGAGGCCACCAACGATTCCTTCGGCCTGCCCAACAAGGGCCCGGTGGGCCGCCAGGCCATCTTCGACCCCACCATCCTGGACATGCCGAAGATCGACGCGGCCTTCCGGGACCAGTACGCCGAGACCGAGACGGCCACGGTGGTGAAGCGCCAGGGCGGCCTGACCACCATCACCCATCCGTTCAACCCGCTGGACGCCGTCGGCTGGCACGGCGACCTGGCGCCGGTGCGCCTGAACTGGCGCGACATCCGCCCGCTGATGAGCGCGCGCTACCACGTGCCGCCGTCGGCCCACACCACCTGGCTGGCCGGGCGGCTGATCATCTGCACCTTCTGCCCGCGGCCCATCGAAAGCGACCCCGGGGCCCTGAAGCTGCCCTACTACCACTCCAACGACGACTACGAGGAATTCCTGTTCTATCATCGGGGCGAGTTCTTCAGCCGCGACAACATCCACCCGGGCATGGCCACCTTCCACCCGGTCGGCTTCCCCCACGGGCCCCATCCCAAGGCCTACAGGACGGCCATGGAATACGCCCGCAAGGAAACGGACGAGGTGGCCGTGATGGTGGATACCCGCGACCTGCTGAACACCCACGACCTGCCCGACGGCGTGGAATGGCACGGCTACGTTGATTCCTGGAAGGCCAAGGAATAGGGCCCATGAAGCTTGCCAGCCTGAAGAACGGCGGCCGCGATGGCCGCCTGGTGGTGGTGTCGCGGGACCTGTCCGTGTGCGTCGCCGTGCCCGAAATCGCCCCCACCCTGCAGGCCGCCCTGGACGGCTGGGCCGCCATCGCGCCCAAGCTGGAAGGCGTCTACAAGGCCCTGAACGTCGGCACCTACCGCGGCGCCCTGCCCTTCCAGCCGGCCCGCGCCGCCGCCCCCCTGCCCCGGGCCTTCCAGTGGGCCGACGGCTCGGCCTACGTGAACCACGTGGAGCTGGTGCGCCGGGCCCGCGGGGCCGAACTGCCGGAAAGCTTCTGGTCCGACCCGCTGATGTACCAGGGCGGCTCCGACAGCTTCCTGGGCGGCCACGACGACGTGCCCCTGGGCGACGAGGCCTGGGGCATCGACTTCGAGGCCGAGGTGGCGGTGATCACCGGCGACGTGCCCATGGGCGCCGCGCCGGACCGGGCGGCCCGGGAAATCCGCCTGCTGATGCTGGTCAACGACGTGTCGCTGCGCGGGCTGATCCCCGGCGAGCTGGCCAAGGGCTTCGGCTTCTTCCAGTCCAAGCCGTCCAGCGCCTTTTCCCCCGTGGCCGTCACCCCCGACGAGCTGGGCGACGCCTGGGACGGGCGCAAGGTGAGCCTGCCCCTGCTGTCGTTCCTGAACGGCGAGCCCTTCGGCAAGCCCAACGCCGGGGCCGACATGACCTTCGACTTCCCCACCCTGATCGCCCACGCGGCCAAGACCCGCCCCCTGGGCGCCGGGGCCGTGGTGGGCTCGGGCACCGTATCCAACAAGCAGGACACGGCCCACGGCTCGGCCATCGCCGACGGCGGCGTGGGCTATTCCTGCATCGCCGAGGTGCGAATGATCGAGACCATCAACACCGGCACGCCCGCCACCCCCTTCATGCGCTTCGGCGACCGGGTGCGCATCGAGATGCTGGATGCCCAGGGCAAGACCATCTTCGGCGCCATCGACCAGCAGGTGGTGCAATACCAGGGAGCCTAGGTCCATGAAGCTTTACACCTACTACCGCTCCTCGGCCGCCTACCGGGTGCGCATCGCGCTCAACCTGAAGGGCATCGCCTGCGAACAGGTGGGCGTGCACCTGGTCAAGGACGGCGGCCAGCACCGCACCGAGGCCTACGCGGCCATCAACCCGCTGCGCCTGGTGCCCTCGCTGGAGGACGGCGGGCGGTACATGACCCAGTCGCTGGCCCTGCTGGAATACCTGGAGGACACCCACCCCACGCCGCCCCTGCTGCCGGCCGATGCGTTCGGGCGGGCCCGGGTGCGGGCCCTGTGCCTGTCCGTGGCCTGCGAGATCCACCCGCTGAACAACCTGCGGGCCCTGGGCTACCTGACCGGCACCCTGGGGGTGGACGAGGACGCCAAGATGGCCTGGTACCACCACTGGATCCACGAAGGCTTCCGGGCCATCGAGACCCTGCTGACCGCCGATGCCGGCGCGGGCACCTTCTGCCACGGCGACAGCCCCACCCTGGCCGACTGCTGCCTGGTGCCCCAGGTGTACAACGCCCACCGGTTCGGGGTGGACATCGGCGCCTATCCCACCATCCGGCGCATCGAGGCGGCCTGCCTGGCCCTGCCCGCCTTCGACGCCGCCCGGCCCGAGAACCAACCCGACGCGGACTGAACCGCGCGCCCCACAAAGGGGCCCGAGACCGAGGACCCGTCCCCATGCTGAAAACCTACAGCTTCCCCCAGTTCGACTATGTGCCGTCGGCCGAGCAGCGGGCCGGCACGGTGGTCCGCCACCCGGTGGTGGTGGTGGGCGCCGGGCCCATCGGCCTGACCACGGCCATCGACTTCGCCGCCCGGGGCATCCCCGTGGTGGTGCTGGACGACAACAACACGGTCAGCGTGGGGTCCCGCGCCGTGTGCTACGCCAAGCGCCCGCTGGAGATCTGGGACCGCCTGGGCTGCGCCGCGCCGATGATCGACAAGGGCATCGTGTGGAACCTGGGCAAGGTGTTCCGCGACCGGGAACTGGTCTACCAGTTCGACCTGCTGCCCGAGGAAGACCACAAGATCCCGGCCTTCATCAACCTGCAGCAGTACTACCTGGAAGAGATCATCATCGACCACGCCCGGACCTACGGCGGGAAGGTGGACCTGCGCTGGAAGCACCGGGTGACGGGCCTGACCGACCAAGGCGACCACGTGGTGCTGACCGTGGACACCCCCGACGGCCCCTTCACCCTGGAGGCCGACTGGGTGATCGCCTGCGACGGCGCCAATTCGGGCCTGCGGGCCCTGCTGCACCGCGACTTCAAGGGCCGGGCCTTCCAGGACCGGTTCCTGATCGCCGACGTGGTGATGAAGGCCGACTTCCCCACCGAGCGCTGGTTCTGGTTCAACCCGCCGTTCCACCGCAACCAGTCGGTGCTGCTGCACAAGCAGGCCGCCGACGTGTGGCGCATCGACTTCCAGCTGGGCTGGGACGCCGATCCCGAGGAGGAGAAGAAGCCCGAACGGGTGATCCCCCGCCTGAAGGCCATGCTGGGCGAGGACACGGATTTCGAGCTGGAATGGGTGAGCGTCTACCAGTTCGCCTGCCGGCGCATGGAAGCCTTCCGCCACGGCCGGGTGTTTTTCGCCGGCGACAGCGCCCACCAGGTGTCGCCCTTCGGCGCCCGGGGCGCCAACACGGGCGTGCAGGACGTGGACAACCTGTCGTGGAAGCTGAAGCTGGTCATGGACGGCCTGGCGCCCGAGCGCCTGCTGGACACCTATGACGAGGAGCGCGTGTTCGCCGCCGACGACAACCTGCTGAACTCCACCCGCTCCACCGACTTCATCACCCCCAAAAGCGCCGTCAGCCGGGCCTTCCGCGACGCCGTGCTGGACCTGGCCCGCGACCACACCTTCGCCCGCCCGCTGGTGAACTCGGGCCGCCTGTCGCGGCCCACGCCCTATGGGACCTCGTCCCTGAACACGCCCGACGAGGACGCCTTCGCCGGTGCCATGACCCCCGGCACCAACGCCGCCGACGCGCCCATCACCCGGGACGGCGCGCCGGGCTGGCTGCTGGGGGAACTGGGTGACGGCTTCGTGGCCCTGGTGGCCGACACCGACCCGGGGGTGGCGGCCATCGACGTGGACGGCATCCCCTGCCGGGTGGTCGTGGTGGGCCGGGACATCGCCGACGCCAAGGGACGCCTGGCCGAACGCTACGACCTGAAGCCCGGCACCACCTACCTGTTCCGGCCGGACCAGTACGTGGCCGCCCGCTGGCGGGCGTTCGACGAAACCAGGCTGCGCGCGGCGGTGAACCGCGCCGTGGCCCGCTGAGGGGGAACCCGGACATGCCGCTGAACACCACCCCCAACATCGCCGACCCCGACGGCTTCTACGAAGCCCTGATCGACCTGCACCGGGACCGCTCGGAGGACCAGAGCCGCCAGATCAACGCCAAGCTGATCCTGCTGCTGGCCAACCACGTGGGCGACATGGACGTGCTGCGCGAGGCCCTGGCCATCGCCGGCCGGGACGCCGGCAATGGCGACGGGGGGCCGGTCTAATTCCGCGTGAACTTGATCTTGCCCTGGGGCAGCAGGTAGAGCACCAGCGCCTGACCGTCGGAGACCGTGGGGCTGTGGGCCGAGCCGGGTTCGTTGACGCACCAGCCGGCGCCCATGCCGTCGAACCTGGCGCCCGCCGTCACCGGCATGGTCAGGCACACCTCGCCCGTGGGGTGGCTGTGGTGGGGCCCGGCGATGTCGGTCAGGTCCACCACGTCGATGGACAGGTCGTGGGTGTCCGGCGCCGGCTCCACCACCCGGCCGTAGCGGCAGTTGGGCGGGCCCTGGTCGCACATCCAGCCGGCGGCGATGGCGTCGTGGCAGGCCTTCGTGATGGCGGCCACGGTGTCGCCACCGGCCGGGAATTGGGCGTTCAGGTGGTCGGCCAGGGCGCCGTCCAGGGGCCGGGCGGCCACGGCGTCCAGCACCGGGGCCATCAGGGACTTGAACTCGTCGACGGTCATGGGGTCGTGCCTTCCCTTCGTTCGCGTGTGGTGGTTTCAGTCGTCGCCGCAGGCGGCCTGGTAGGCCTCCATGCGGGCGCGGATTTCCGGCGGGATCTCCATGGAGCGGATCTCCGGCCGCTGGATGATGCAGGACACCAGCGTGACCCGGAACAGGTGGTGGCCGGCGTCGTCCTTGGCAAGGATGATGTAGGTGATGGAACTGCGGCCCAGGCGCTCGATGTGCAGCTCCAGGGTGATCATCTGGTCGGGCTGGGGGGCGCGGATGTAATCGCACTCGGCCCGCACCATGGGGGCGCCCATGTCGCGCTCCCAGTTCATGACCATCCAGGTGATGCCCAGGTACTCGCGGTACCAGGATTCCAGCAGCTCCACGGCATAATCGAATGTGCGGGGCGTGTAGATGATTCCCGCCGGGTCACAATCCCCCCAGCGGCACGGTCGCGTCTCGCTGAAAGGGACATTTTCCAGCGAAAATACGGTCTGTTCGGTCATGAATAACCCCAAATGCGCGGTGTGCAATTTATCTATTGTCGTCCGTCCGTGGCTGCCATAAGATACCGCCGAACTGTTCGTAGACCTAACAAAAAATATTCACAGCGGACCTGGCAACGCCACCGTCGGGCGATACGACGGGGGCCGTGACGGACCGCTTCTGGGCGGGAGAGACAGCCGATGAAGGACACCCTGCAGGCGGGGCTGAGCACCACGCGCCGGTTCACCGTGGACCGGGCCAGCACCATCGATTTCATGGGTGACGACCTGCGGGTCTATGCCACCCCGTCGCTGGTGCGCGACCTGGAGATCACCTGCCGGGACTTCCTGCTGGAGCACCTGGACGCGGGCGAGGATTCCGTGGGCACGCGGGTGGAGATCGACCACCTGGCCCCCACCCTGCTGGACATGTGGGTGGACCTGACGGTGGAGATCACCGCCGTGAAGGGCCCCATGGTCACCTTCACCGTGTCGGGCCGCGACGCCGCCGGCGACGCCATCGTCAAGGGCACCCACATGCGCTTCGCCAGCCCCGTGGCCAAGACGGCCGAGCGCCTGCGCGCCAAGGCCGGCAAGCTGGCCTGAGCGGCGGCCGGGTCATGAGCGGCAGCGCCTCCAAGTCGGTGAAGAAGGTCCCCACCTACTGCTACCAGTGCGTGGCCGGGCCCGACCTGCTGACCGTCACCGTCGAGGACGGGGTGGCCACCGAGGTGGAGCCCAACTTCGCCTGCGCCGACGTCCATCCGGCGGCCGGGCGGGTATGCGTGAAGGCCTTCGGCCTGGTGCAGAAAAGCTACAACCCCAACCGCATCGCCACGCCCATGAAGCGGACCAACCCGGTGAAGGGCAAGGACCAAGACCCCGGGTTCGTGCCCATCACCTGGGACGAGGCCCTGGACCTGATCGCCAGCAAGCTGAACCAGGCCAAGTCCATGGGCCCCACCGACGAGTCCGGATACCCCCGGGTGGCGGCCAGCTTCGGCGGCGGCGGCACGCCCACGGCCTACATGGGCACCCTGCCCGCCTTCCTGTCGGCCTGGGGGCCCATCGATTTCGGCTTCGGCTCGGGCCAGGGCGTGAAGTGCTACCATTCGGAACACCTGTACGGCGAGCTGTGGCACCGGGCCTTCACCGTGTGCCCCGACACCCCCCATTGCGACTACGTGATCTCGTTCGGCGGCAACGTGGAAGCCTCGGGCGGGGTGTGCGGCGTGAAGCGCTATGCCGACGCCCGCACCCGCGACGACGGGCCGGGCATCAAGCGGGTGCAGGTGGAACCCCACATGTCGGTCACCGGCGCCTGTTCCACGGAATGGGTGCCCATCAAGCCGAAGACCGACCCGGCCTTCATGCTGGCCATGGTCCACGTGCTGCTGCACGAGGTGCCGCTGGAACGCCTGGACGTGGACTTCCTGCGCGACAGCACCTCGGCCCCCTACCTGGTGGGGCGGTTCGGCTTCTACATGCGCGACCCGGAAACCCGCAAGCCGCTGATCTGGGACGGCGTCACCGGCCGGGCCGTGCCCTTCGACACCCCCGGCGCGGTGCCGGTGCTGTCGGCGCCGTTCCTGGTCAAGGACGGGCTGGAGGTGGGGGCCGACGGCGCGGAATGGCGCCACGTGGACGAACGCTGCGATTCCGCCTTCGAAAAGCTGAAGGCCCACGTGAAGGACTACACCCCCCTGTGGGCCAGCGAGATCTGCGGCGTCGACGCCAAGACCATCCGCCGCATCACCCTGGAATACCTGGACGCCGCCCGGGTGGGCGCCACCATCGACATCGAGGGCCGCACCCTGCCCCTGCGCCCCGTGGCCATCACCCTGGGCAAGACGGTGAACAACGGCTGGGGCGGGTTCGACTGCTGCTGGGCCCGCACCCTGATCGCCTGCCTGCTGGGGGCGCTGGAGGTGCCGGGCGGCACCCTGGGCACCACCGTGCGCCTGAACCGGCCGGCCACCTCGCGCCAGGCCAGCGTCAAGCCCGGCGAGGACGGGTTCATGGACTATCCCATGAACCCCACCGACCGAGACAACTGGATGGCCCAGCCGGACGTGCGCAACGCCAACCGCACGCTGATCCCGCTGGTCGCCAACTCGCCGTGGAGCCAGGCCCTGGGCCCCACCCACCTGGCCTGGATGATGCAGGACGACGCGCCGGACCACTGGACCAAATCCACCCCGCCCGAGGTCTGGTTCGTCTACCGCACCAACCCGGTGATCTCGTTCTGGGACACGGAAAAGATCGGCCGCACCATCGCCCGGTTCCCCTTCACCGTGGCCTTCGCCTACACGCCGGACGAGACCAACCACATGGCCGACGTGCTGCTGCCCGACTGCACGGACCTGGAGGGGCTGCAGCTGATCCGCATCGGCGGCACCAAGTACTTCGAACAGTACTGGAAGCACCAGGGCTTCGCCCTGCGCCAGCCGGCCGCCACCTCGCCCACGGATTCCCGCGACTTCTCGTGGATCGCCACGGAACTGGCCAAGCGCACGGGCCTGCTGGAAGCCTACAACAACGCCATCAACCGGGGCGCCCACGGGGTGCGCCTGTACGGCAAGGACTGGGACTTCTCGCTGGAGGCCCACCGGGAATATTCGGTCGAGGAGATCTGGGACGCCTCGTGCCGCGCCGCCTCGGCCGAACTGACCGGCGGCGCCGAGACCGACGGCCTGGACTACTACCGGCGGGAAGGCTACCGGGTCACCGACTTCGCGCAGCTGGACTGGTACCTGTACCCCACCCTGAAGGACCAGGGCCTGCGGTTCGAGATGCCCTACCAGGAACGGCTGTACCGGGTCGGCAAGCAGCTGGCCAACCGCCTGCACGAGCGCGGCATCTCGTGGTGGGACAAGCAGCTTGAGGAATACGACCCCCTGCCCGCCTGGAAGGACTATCCCAAGCTGTGGGAGGACGCCCTGGAGGCCAACTTCCAGATCGACATCAAGGACTATCCCTTCTGGCTGATGACCTCGCGGTCCATGCAGTACGCCTGGGGCGGCAACGCCGATATCCAGATGATCAAGGAGGTGGCCGACAACGTGGCCGGCCACAAGGGCGTGATCATGAACACCAAGCGGGCCCACCAGATGGGCATCGAGGAAGGCGACCTGCTGGAAATCGCCTCGCCCCTGGGGGCCACCAAGGGCCACGTGGTGCTGCGCCAGGGCATCCGGCCCGACTGCCTGCTGATGATCGGCCAGTTCGACCACTGGAAGACGCCCCTGGCCAAGACCTACCACGTGCCCAGCATGAACAAGCTGATGCCCATGCTGATCGACCTGACGGACTCCACGGGCTCGGGCTCGGACCTGGTGAAGGTGAAGGTGACCCGCCTGAAGCGCGGCCGGGGCGCCGGCCGATGACCTCGCTGTCGGACCTGCGGGCCGCCACGGCCGGCGGCGACTCCCTGCCCCGCTGGGGCATGATCGCCGACCTGCGCCGCTGCGTGGGCTGCCAGACCTGCACGGCGGCCTGCAAGCACACCAACGCCACCCCGCCGGGCGTGCAGTGGCGCCGGGTGCTGGACGTGGAAACGGGCGACTTCCCCCACGTGACCCGCACCTTCGTGCCCATCGGCTGCCAGCATTGCGAGGACCCGCCCTGCATGCACGTGTGCCCGTCCACGGCCACGGGCCAGCGGGCCGACGGCATCGTCACCATCGACTACGACATCTGCATCGGCTGCGCCTATTGCGCCGTGGCCTGCCCCTACCAGGCCCGCTACAAGATCGACAAGCCCCTGTTCGCCTATGGCCGGAACCGGCGCATGAACAACGAGGCCCAGCGCGAGATGCCCGAACGCATCGGCGTGGCCCAGAAGTGCACCTTCTGCTCGGACCGGGTGGACGCCGGCCTGGAAAAGGGCCTGACCCCGGGCGTGGATCCGGAAGCCACGCCGGCCTGCGTCAATTCCTGCATCGCCACGGCCCTGTCGTTCGGCGACCTGAACGACGCCAACAGCAACGTCTCGGTGCTGCTGCGGGAAAACAAGTCGTTCCGCATGCACCAGGAGGTGGGCACCCACCCGGGCTTCCACTACATCTGGGAAGCGGGCCATGACGAGGGCACGGCCCAGGAGATGCTGGACACCGGCTACGAACCCAGCGAGGCCCGCGACGAACCCCTGCGCCCCATCGTCGGCGGCGTGGAACCCTGGCTGCAGCGCCATTGGGACTGGCGGGCGGCCATGAACTTCATCTGCGGCGGCACCGGCGCCGGGCTGATGATCGCCGGCGGCTTCCTGGGCACCATGGGCGGCGTGCCGCAAACCCTGGTCACCCTGGCCGCCGTGGGCTTCGTGTGCCTGGGCCTGTTCATGGTGTTCCTGGAAACGGGCCGGCCCCTGCGGGCGCCCATCAACGTGTTCTTCCACGCCGCCACCTCGTGGATGACCCGCGAGGCCATGGTGGGCGCCCTGCTGGTACCCCTGGGGCTGCTGTGCTTCCTCACCGGCTGGGGCTGGCTGTCGCTGCCGGCGGCGCTGCTGGCGGCCGGCTACCTGTACTGCCAGGGCCGCATCCTGGAGCAGGCCAAGGGCATCCCGGCGTGGCGCGAGAAACGCATCGTGCCGCTGATCGCCGCCACGGGCCTGACCGAGGGCCTGGGCCTGTTCACCGCCGCCGGCGCCCTGTTCTTCCCCGGCGACGCGGTGCTGGCCGGGGCCATCGTCATGGTTCTGGCCGCCGTGGCCCGGGCCGTGGCCTGGTCCGCCTACCTGCGGGCCCTTCGGCGCGGCGCGCCCACCCTGACCCTGCGGGTGCTGAACGGCCATGCCTACGTGCTGCTGATCGGCGGCCTGATCGTGCCCCTGGCCCTGGTGACCATCGGCGTCATGGTGCCCGCCTTCACCGCCTGGGTGCTGCTGGCCGGCGGCCTGGCCGCGGCGGCGGCGGGGTGGATTCTAAAGTTCGTCATCGTCACCAAGGCATCCTACAATCAGGGCTTCGCCCTGGTCCGCACGCCGGAACGGGGCACCGGCACCGGCGGCGGTGCCGGCGTGGGCATCAAACCGGGGTGGAGTTGAGGACCGGGACATGGATGGCGGAACCCCCCCGAACGTCGGGCAGATGCGCCGCGCCAAGGGCATGGAGCGGTCCTTCGCCGGGCAGGTGCGCAGTCTGGTCCTGGGCGACGGCGAGACCTTCCACGGCGAGACCATCCTGGCCGTCACCAAGGCGCTGCTGCAGTCGGGCGTGGCCTACGTGGGCGGCTATCCGGGGGCGCCCGTTTCCCACCTGATGGACGTGCTGGCCGACGCCAGCGACGAGATCCTGAAGCCGCTGGGCATCCATTTCGAGCAGGCGGCGTCGGAAGCCGGGGCGGCGGCCATGCTGGGGGCCTCCATCCACTATCCCCTGCGCGGCGCCGTCACCTGGAAGTCCATCGTCGGCACCAACGTGGCGTCGGACGCGCTGTCCAACCTGGCCTCGGCCGGGGTGGTGGGCGGCGCCCTGATCGTGGTCGGCGAGGATTACGGCGAGGGCGCCTCGGTGATCCAGGAACGCACCCACGCCATGGCCATGAAGTCGTCCCTGCCGCTGATCGACCCGCGCTACGACATGGCCCGGGTGGTGGACCTGACGGAAGCCGCCTTCGACCTGTCGGAGGCCTGCAACCTGCCGGTGGTCATGAGCCTGCGCATCCGCGCCTGCCACATGACCGGCTCGTTCCAGACCAAGGCCAACCGGGCCCCGGCCCACGGCATCAACAACCCCCTGCCCGGCGCCAGTTTCGACTACGGCCGCATCGTCCTGCCGCCGTCCATCTACGCCCAGGAGAAGGCCAAGGTGGAGCGGCGCCTGCCCGCCGCCCAGGCCTTCATCCGCGACCGCGGCCTGAACGAGCTGATGGGCGAGGATAGGAACCGGCCCCAGGGCATCATCCTGCAGGGCGGCACCTACAGCGTGGTGATCCGCGCCCTGCGCCGCCTGGGCCTGGCCGACGCCCTGGGCCGCAGCCAGATCCCGCTGCTGGTGCTGAACGTCATCCACCCCCTGGTGCCGGACCAGATCACCGGCTTCCTGGAAGGCAAGGAAAGCGTGCTGGTGGTGGAGGAAGGCAACCCGGCCTTCATCGAGAACCAGGTGCGCGCCCTGGCCCAGCAGGCCGGCCTGCGCACCGCCGTGCACGGCAAGGACAGGTTGCCGCCGGCCGGCGAATACGTGGCCGCCACCGTGCGCCAGGGCATCGCCGCCTACCTGGCCCACGCCCTGCCCGGGGCCGACGGCCAGGCCGTGGACGCCGCCAACGGGGCCATCGAGGCCGCCGGGGCCCGGTCCCGCGACAGCCTGGCCGGGGTGCCCGTGCCGCCGCGCCCGCCGGGCTTCTGCACCGGCTGCCCGGAACGGCCCGTGTTCACGGCCCTGAAGCTGATCATGGCCGAACGGGGGCCGCTGCACATTTCGTCGGACATCGGCTGCAACACCTTCGCCACCCTGCCGCCCTTCAACATCGGCAACACGGTGCTGGGGTACGGACTGAGTTTGGCGTCCGGCGGCGCCGTGGGCCCGGCCCTGGGCCAGCCGGTCATCGCCATCATGGGCGACGGCGGGTTCTGGCATAACGGCCTGACCACCGGCGCCATCAACGCCCAGTGGCAGGGCCACGACACGGTGCTGATCATCCTGGAAAACGGCTATGCCTCGGCCACCGGGCAGCAGCACGTGCCGTCTTCCGGCTCCACCCCCCAGGGGCGGCCGTCGGTGGTGTCCATCGAGGCGGCCCTGAAGGGCATCGGGGTGCGCTGGATCCGCCGGGTGGATTCCTATTCGGTGGAGGCCACCCGGACGGTAATCGAGGAAGCCCTGGACGCCCGGGGCCAGGGCCTGCGGGTGATCATCTCCGACAACGAATGCATGCTGGCCAAGAAGCGCCGGGGCAAGAACCACCAGGCCAAGGCCCGGCGCCAGGGCAAGCCCATCCGCAAGTCGCGCTTCGGCGTCGACGAAAGCGTGTGCACGGGCGACCATTCCTGCATGCGCCTGTCGGGCTGCCCGTCCCTGTCCCTGCGCCCGGCCACGGACCCCCTGAAGGACGGCCCCACGGCCACGGTGGAAAGCACCTGCGTGGCCTGCGCGCTGTGCGGCGAGGCCGCCCACGCGGCGCGCCTGTGCCCGTCGTTCTACAAGGCCAAGGGCCTGGCCAACCCGGCGTTCTGGGACCGGGTGAAGGCCCGGGTGGCGCAGTCGGTGCTGTCGTGGATGGGCGCGTCATGACGGCCGAGCGGCCCCTGTGCCTGCAGATCGCCGCCCTGGGCGGCCAGGGCGGCGGCGTGCTGACCGACTGGCTGACCGAGGCGGCGCGCCACGCCGGCTATCCGGCCCAGGCCACCTCGATCCCCGGGGTGGCCCAGCGCACCGGCGCCACCACCTACTACTTCGAGCTGTACCCGGAAAAGGACCCGCCGGCCCCACCCCTGTTCAGCCTGTTCCCCGACACCGACGACCTGGCCCTGATGGCCGCCCTGGAACCCACCGAGGCCGGCCGGGCCCTGGAACGCGGCCTGATCACCGGCCGCACCACGGTGATCACGGCGCGCGACCGCATCTATTCCACCGACGAGAAGATGAAGGCCGGCGACGGCCGGGTGCCCGCCGGGCGCATGATGGACGCCCTGCAGGCCTCGGCCGCCGGGCTGATCGCCCTGGACGTGGAGGATCTGGCCCGGCGCAGCGGCGGCCAGGGCAACGCGGTGCTGTTCGGCGCCATCATCGGCGCCGGGGTGCTGCCGCTGGGCCCCGACGACGCGCGCGACGCCATCGCCGCCGGCGGCAAGGCCGTGGACAGCAACCTGGCCGGGTTCGAGGCCGGCCTGGAGGCCGCCAAGCGCGGCGGCGACGGCCCGGCCCGCGACCCGGACCTGGTGTACGACCCCGTGCCCGACGCCCTGGCCGGCGAGCTGGACGGCGTGCCCGAGGCCCTGCGGCCCATCGTCGGCCACGGCCTGGCGCGGCTGCTGGACTACCAGGACGCCGCATACGCGCGCCATTACCGGGCCCGCCTGGCGCCGTTCCTGGCGGCAGACGAAGGGCTGGCCCGGGAAGTGGCCCGGCGCCTGGCCGCCTGGATGGCCGCCGAGGACGTGATCCGCGTCGCCCAGTTGAAGACCAAACCCGGCCGCCTGGCCCGCATCCGCGGCGAACTGGGCATCGGCCCCGACGAGCCGCTGCGGGTTTACGACTACCTGAAGCCCGGGGCCGAGGAAGTGGCCCACGTGCTGCCCGACCCCCTGGCCAAGGCCATCCTGGCCACGGGCCTGGGGCGCAAGGGGATCGGCCTGCGCCTGCCTTCGGCCCATCCGGTGGGTTTCGGCCTGCTGAAGCTGATGGCGGCCCTGCGGCCCCTGCGGCGGCGCAGCCACGGGTTCGGGAAGGAACAGGCGGCCATCGAACAGTGGCTGGCCGCCGTGACCGCCGCCGCCGCCGTGGACCCGGCCCTGGCCCGCGACACGGCCGAACTGGCCGTGTGGGCCCGGGGATACGGCCCCGTGCGCCAGCGGGGGCTGGACAGGCTGGCCGGCCTGTTCGCACACTGGGATGATCGATTGAAGAACAACCGCGACGGCCTGGCCGGCGCGGTGCGGAAGGCCATAACGGACGCCAGGGAGGACCCGGACGGGGACTGCCGGAGCGGCTGAACGAATTCCAGTTTAGGGGAAACGTCATGAGCGACCGGAACACGGACGAATATTTTTTCCATAAAGACATCGAGACCATGCCGCGCGACCAGCTGCGCCAGCTGCAGCTGGAAAAGCTGAAGAGGATCGTCCACCACGCCTATGCCAACGTGGCCCACTACCGCCGGAGCTTCCAGGCGGCGGGCGTGACCCCCGACGACCTGCAAAGCCTGGAGGACTTCCAGCGCTTCCCCTTCACCGAGAAGACGGACCTGCGCGACAACTACCCCTTCGACATGTTCGCCGTGCCGCAGAACGAGGTGATCCGCGTCCACGCCTCGTCGGGCACCACGGGCAAGCCCACGGTGGTGGGCTATACCCGCGAGGACCTGGATGCCTGGTCGGCCGTCATGGCGCGGTCCATGGCCTGCGCCGGCGCGCGGCCCGGCGACATCGTCCACAACGCCTACGGCTACGGCCTGTTCACCGGCGGCCTGGGGGCCCATTACGGGGCCGAGGCCCTGGGCTGCACCGTGGTGCCCGTGTCGGGCGGCCTGACGGAACGCCAGATCGTGCTGCTGAACGATTTCGGCGCCCGCATCCTGTGCTCCACGCCGTCCTACGCGCTGAACATCGCCGAGGTGGCCGAGGCCGAGGGCGTGGACCTGCGCAACGCGCCCCTGGAATTCGGCCTGTTCGGCGCCGAGCCCTGGTCGGAGGGCCTGCGGGCCGAGCTGGACGAGCGCCTGGGCATCAAGTCGGTGGACATCTACGGCCTGTCGGAAATCATCGGCCCCGGCGTGGCCTGCGAATGCCACCAGGCCCGCAGCGGCCTGCACGGGTGGGAGGACATGTTCCTGTTCGAGACCATCGACCCCGACACCGGCGAGTCCCTGCCCTTCGGCGCCGCCGGCGAGCTGGTCATCACCACCCTGGCCAAGTGGGCCCAGCCGATGATCCGCTACCGCACCCGCGACATCACCCGGCTGACCGACGAACCCTGCATCTGCGGGCGCACCCACATGCGCATCCTGCGCATCACCGGGCGCAACGACGACATGCTGATCATCCGCGGCGTCAACGTGTTCCCGTCGCAGGTGGAGGCGGCGCTGATGCACGTGAAGGGCATCGCCCCCCACTACCAGCTTGTGCTGCAGCGGGAAGGCTCCATGGACACCCTGACGGTGGAGGTGGAGGCCGCCAAGGGCATCTCGCCCGAAAGGTACGACGACCTGGAACGGGATACGGTGCACCAGATCAAGTCGCGCATCGGCGTCACCTGCCGCGCCGTCGCCATGAGCCCCGGCGAGGTGCCGCGCTCGGAAGGCAAGGCCGTGCGGGTGAAGGACCTGCGAACCCCCAAGACCCGGTCCTGAGGCCCCCGGATTCCGGAGGTTTCCGTTCGGATACAAAACTGTTTGGTATCCGAACAATAATCCGCTAGGATGGCGCCACCTCAGGGGAAGGCCGGGAGGGCGTGGACCCATGAAAAGCATCGTTTCGATGACCGTGAACGGGCGGGCGCGGGAAGACGCCGTGGCCCACAACCTGCTGCTCATCGACTATCTGCGGGAAGACCTGGGCCTGACCGGCACCAAGATGGGCTGCGACGGCGGCGAATGCGGCGCCTGCACGGTGCTGGTGGACGGCACGCCGCGCCTGGCCTGCCTGACCCTGGCCCTGAGCTGCGACGGCGCGGTGGTGGAAACCATCGAGGGCCAGGCCCGCGACGGCCGCCTTTCCGCCCTGCAGCAGGCCTTCCACGAACGCCTGGGCAGCCAGTGCGGCTATTGCACGCCGGGCATGATCATGGCCGCCGAGGGACTCCTGCGCAAAAA
>JAGREA010000378.1 GCA_020446745.1 Rhodobacterales bacterium
AACCGCTCGATGATCTGGAACGAGCCCACGGCCAGCACGGTGATGATGATCAGGAACACCACGCTGCGATTGGGCAGCAGGCCGCCCCGGAACCGCTCGATGGTCCGCAGGATGGCATCGGACAGGAAGTAGATGCCCACGGCGACGATGGTGAAGTAGACGATCTCCATGGCTGCGCCCTCCTCTGCCCCTCCCTGGCCGGAGGGTCTCCCGAGGGTCCATGGAACACCAGGGCGCCGCGTGGCGACTTGTCTTAAGTCAAGTGACGCCCACCAGGGCCCTGACCAGGCTGGCCCCGGCCAGGAACATGAGCAGCAGCAGGGCGAAGCGGCGGAAGGTCTCGGCCGGGGTGTTCAGGAAGTGGCCGTTGCCCAGGGCGATGCCCACGGCCATGGGCACCATCAGCATCAGCGAGCGGGCCAGCAGTTGGTGGGTCAGCAGGCCGTGCCCATAGGCCACGGCGGTGGCGTAGATGTCGGTCACCAGGGCGATGAACACGATGGTGGCCCGGGCCGCCTGGGCGGTGATGGGCGACGACAGCATGTAGATGGCGTTGGGCTGGCCGCCGAACGAGGCGGCGCCGTTGGCGATGCCCGAACCGATGCCGTACAGCACCGTCCATATGCCCTTGGGCGTGCGCTTCAGGCGGAAGCCGGTCCACAGCACGGCGACCATGCAGATCACGAAGATGGACAGCACCACCCGCATCACCTGGTCCGGCACCTGGGACAGGGCGTAGGTGCCGATGGGAATGCCCATGGCGGCGCCGGTCATGATCAGCACGGCCAGCCGCCATTCCACGTGGCGCCGCACCGAGGGGAACATGTGCACGCTGGCCACCACCTCCAGCAGGAAGGCCGACGGCACCACGGCCTTGGGCGGCAGCACCAGGCCCAGGCTGAGCACCAGCAGGGCCGACATGCCGAACCCGGCGAAGCCGCGCACGAACCCGGCCACGGCCATGCAGGCGACGGCATAGGCGGTGGCCCAGGGGCTCAGGCCGATCAGGTCGAAGAAGGCCATGGACGGCGGTCTCCCGGGCGGTGGGCGGCATGGCGGACTGGCCCGCACGTTGCCGGATTTTTGACCCTATGGGCCGGCGCGGTGGGAGGTTAGGGTGTTCCGACGACGGGAACAAGAGCCCGACCTGATCGCGCCACCGGTCCCGGGAGCCAGCGGAGGACACGACACCCATGCCCCACGACATTTCCCACTTCATCGACGGCGTTGCCGTGGCCGGCACCAGCGGCCGGTACCTGGACGTGCACAACCCCGCCACCGGCGAGGTGATCGCCCGCACGCCCCTGGCCACCGCCGACGAGGTGCGCCAGGCCATCGCCGCCGCCGCCGCGGCCCTGCCCGAATGGGCCGCCACGCCGCCGGCCAAGCGGGCCCAGGTGCTGTTCAAGTTCCGCGAGCTGCTGCTGGCCCGCAAGGGCGAGCTGGCGCCGATCCTGTCGTCCCAGCACGGCAAGACCCTGGCCGACGCCGACGGCGAATTCGCCCGCGGCATCGAGGTGGTGGAATTCGCCTGCGGCGTGCCGCACCTGCTGAAGGGGGATTTCTCGGAAGGCGTGGCGGCGGGCGTGGACAGCCACACCATCCGCCAGCCCGTGGGCGTGTGCGCCGGCATCACGCCGTTCAACTTCCCGGCCATGGTGCCCATGTGGATGTATCCGGTGGCCATCGCCTGCGGCAACACGTTCGTGCTGAAACCGTCGGAACGGGACCCGGAAGTGGCGGTGAAGATCGCCGAACTGTTCCTGGAAGCCGGCCTGCCCAAGGGCGTGCTGAACGTGGTGAACGGCGACAAGGAGGCCGTGGACACCCTGCTGACCGACCCCAACGTGGACGCCGTCAGCTTCGTCGGCTCCACGGCCGTGGGCGAATACGTCTATCAGACCGGCTGCGCCCACGGAAAGCGGGTGCAGGCCCTGTGCGGGGCCAAGAACCACCTGGTGGTGATGCCCGACGCCGACATGGAGCAGACCGTGGACGCCCTGATCGGTTCGGGCTACGGCTCGGCCGGCGAGCGCTGCATGGCCATTTCCGTGGCCGTGCCCGTGGGCGACGAGACGGCCGACCGCCTGGTCGCCGCCCTGGCGCCCCGCGTGCGGGCCCTGAAGGTGGCGCCCTATACGGACCCCGAGGCCGAAATGGGCCCGGTGATCACCAAGCAGGCGCAGGAGAAGATCAACGGCTACATCGACCAGGGCGTGGCCGCCGGCGCCGAACTGGTGGTGGACGGCCGCGGCCTGACGCTGCAGGGCTACGAGGGCGGCTACTTCGTGGGCGGTACCCTGTTCGACCGGGTGACCACGGACATGGCCATCTACACCGACGAGATCTTCGGCCCGGTGCTGTCGGTGGTCCGCGCCCAGAGCTATGGCGAGGCCGTGGACATGATCAACCGCCACGAATACGGCAACGGCGCCGCCATCTTCACGCGGGACGGCGACGCGGCCAGGGACTTTACCAGCCAGGTGCGCATCGGCATGGTGGGGGTCAACGTGCCCATCCCGGTGCCGGTGGCCTACCACAGTTTCGGCGGCTGGAAGCGTTCGCTGTTCGGCGACCACCACATCCACGGCATGGAAGGGGTGCGCTTCTACACCCGCCTGAAGACCATGACCAGCCGCTGGCCCTCGGGCATCCGCGAAGGCGCCCAGTTCAACTTCAAGAGCGGGGCGGAGCACTAGGTTTCCGCGTGAAACGCGGTATTCCCGGGGCGGGCCGTTGGGTCCGCCCGTTTTTTTGCCACAACGGACTTGCCCCGACGCTCCCGCGGGGGTAGTGTCCGGCCATGCGCCGATCGTCATAGTCATGCCGCCCGCACCGCCGGGCCGTCCGCCCCGCGCCGCCGCGCGGGCTCCCATGCCTTTGACGTCAGAGCCTTCATTCATGGAAACCGAACCGAACGACCGGGCCACCGTCCGCGTCATCGCCACGCCCAAGACCTGGATCGAGAGCGAGGCCGTGGCCCAGCTTGAACGTACCGCCGCCCTGCCCGGCATGCGTCTGGCCGTGGGCCTGCCCGACCTGCACGCGGGCAAGGGCCACCCCATCGGTGCCGCCTTCCTGTCCCAGGGAGTCATCCACCCCCGCCTGGTGGGCAACGACATCGGCTGCGGCATGGGCTTGTGGGTCACCGACCTGCCGGCCCGCAAGCTCAAGCTGGACGCCTGGACCAAACGCCTGGGCGACCTGGACGGCCCCTGGGACGGCGACCGCGAGGCCTGGCTGGCCGACCACGGCGCCGCCCCCTGCCCCTTCGATTCCGCCCTGGGCACCATCGGCGGCGGCAACCACTTCGCCGAACTGCAGGCCGTGGAGCGGGTGGACGACGCCGCCGCCCTGGCCGCCCTGGGGCTGGACCGCAAGGCCCTGGTGCTGCTCGTCCATTCCGGCTCCCGCGGCCTGGGCGAAAGCATCCTGCAGGACTATCTGGACGGCGACGCGGCCGGCCTGCCGGAAGACGGCCCCGCCGCCGCCGACTACCTGCGCCGCCACGACGCCGCCCTGCACTGGGCCGAGGCCAACCGGGCCCTCATCGCCCACCGGTTCCTGGGTCCCCTGCGGGCCGCCGGCACCCGGGTGCTGGACGTAAACCACAACACCCTGACCCGCCACGACGGCCCCGGCGCGCCGGGCTGGCTGCACCGCAAGGGCGCCACCCCGGCCACGGAAGGGCCGGTGGTGATCCCCGGGTCGCGGGGCGACATGAGCTATCTGGTGGAACCGGTGAACGCCGGGCCGGACAGCGCCTGGTCCCTGGCCCACGGCGCCGGGCGCAAGTGGACCCGCCGCGACGCCCGGGGCAAGCTGGGCAAGACCCGGGCCCGGGACCTGACCCGCACGGCCCTGGGTAGCCGGGTGATCTGCGAGGACCGGGCCCTGATGTTCGAAGAAGCCCCCCAGGCCTACAAGGCCGTGGACAGCGTTGTCGGCGCCCTGGAAGCGGCGGGGCTGGTGCGCGTCATCGCCGTGCTGCGGCCAGTGATCACCTACAAGACCCGACGGGGGGCGCCATGACCGCCCCGACCCTGTGGCTCCAGGTCAGCGCCGGCCAGGGCCCGGCCGAATGCGCCCGGGCGGCGTACCTGACCCTGGATCGCCTGCTGGACGAGGCCCGCACGGCGGGCCTGTCGGCGACGGTGATCGAGTCCGTTCCGGGGCCCGAGCGCGACACCCTGGCCTCGGCCCTGGTGTCCCTGGATGGCACCGGCGCGGCGGATTTCGCGGACCGCTGGCAAGGCACCGTGCAGTGGACCTGCCCCAGCCCCTACCGCCCCCGCCACCGACGCAAGAACTGGTTCGTGGGGGTCGCGGTGCTGGCCCCGCCCGGTGCCTCCGGCGGGCTGGATCCCCGCGACGTCACCTTCCAGGCCCAGCGAGGCTCGGGCCCCGGCGGCCAGCACGTGAACA